>NZ_JACAXC010000047.1:0-9946 GCF_013391535.1 Acinetobacter sp. SwsAc4 | reverse complement strand
TTCAGATGGCTATTCTACGTTTGATTGGTTTTGGAAAAAAAGAAGAATTTAAGAAAGTGCTCGCAATTTTAAGAAAGAAAAAGCCTGATAGGACAAGGGCTCTATGAAATTTGTCGTGTACAGAGCTGTTTTTAATAATTCATTCCTCTCTAAAGATATCTATTTCTTATCTTTCCAAAGCTTTGCATTCTTGCTAGGTGGAATGACTGCATGTGCATCTCAATCTAAAATGACTTGTCGGCAGTGCTTTGTATCATCAGCACCATCTGTATAGACTAAATCAATTCGTTCATCCAACGGAATTTGATCAAGCAAATCACCAAGCACCTCTGAATCACTCACTTTGTTTGTTGTGAGCTGAACTACTCGTAGTTGATATGAAGTTTGCGCCATTGGAGACGATATTCAGTATCAAAATTATAAAATTGATTCTATTTTCGATAAAATAGTTTTATATAAAAAGACCACGTCAAGGGGATGACGTGGCGAAAAACTGAAATATATAACTCACTATACACAGCATATAATCAAGCTATGTATTAACTTTTCGCAATGTTATCGAGTAGTTCTGGTTCCAACATAAAGAAATCTCGTCCAAAATTTTCCAACGGAATATCAGAAAGGTTAATTTGGTATTCAATATCACCGTTAAAAAAACTTTGAGATTTTTGTATCGAACGTTCCCAACCGAATTCCTTACCACATTGCTTGAGCAAATATTGATAAACCTTTGCATCATTGACTCTTAACAAGAATGCATCATCAGATAACTGATGTATCGAGACATTTTCGGAATATTGCACATCAATCATGATCTACCTCCTAGAATGAATGATCAAGTGAATATTAGTTATCATTATAGATAATTGCTTACTATTCAACCATTTTTTAATATTTATTTTTAGTTATTAAATATTTAAGTCATATTTTTGAAATAAACAACAAGACTGGAAGCGATGTGACGAAAATTATCACTAATGCTAGCTTTCTTCTCTGTCAAATTATTAGCGATAAAGAGTAGGTCTTTGGCTGCATAACATCAAAAAGTGTAAATTCTCATAATAATACTTCCCATTAAAACCAATGATGTTCTAAAAAATTATTATTTATACATGCCTAAATACATAAAACAGCATTGATTCGATCTTGATCTGTGATTAAGTTTAATCCATTCATTACCTAAAATTTTCTCCATAACAACTTCTATATTTTCTGATGGGTAAACTATTTTCCAAATTAAGTTAGTAGACACTAAAAAGATTCAGTTCAAATTATTCAACGGTAAATGAATAACATCTTAATTGTTTAGAATTGTCTTCTATAGAAAACAATCATTATAACCTCAGACAACTGACAGTATTTTTTTAAATGTGTGCCCTATCTTTTGAATAATTACTACTGAATTTAGGCAGATCAAACCGTCATTCACATCTATTCTACTTTGAAAGAGCCAGTTAAGTTGTTCGAAGTATAGGCTTGTATATTGTTAGCATTTCAAACTGACGATTAGCTAATTCTCAATTGCTCCTTACAAGTTTTATCCCATGTAATTCAATCCAATATTGGATGTGGGGTAGGTTTAGGGGTAAAACCAGAGCTAAGAAAAAAAGCCCTTGTAAAAACAAGGGCTTTTTTAAATATTTGGCGGAAGCGGTGTCCGTCTAACAATAGTCCTAAGCAGTCCAACACAATATTATAAATATATATTTTTCAATTGTTTAATATTTTAATCGTCCTAAGCCATCTTGCCCAATCCTACCATTTCCAGTATTTTATGAGGGGTAGGTTGAGGGGTAAATCAAAGGCATGCCAAAGAAATCCAAAGAGCTTTCCGCACTCAGTGTAGCAAGAATTAAAGAGACTGGTCGATACCACGTAGGCGGCGTTGATGGTCTTTGTTTAAATGTTGAAAGAGATTCCCGTGTCTGGATTTTACGTGCCGTTGTGGGAAAACGTCTGGATAAAGATGGAAAATTAAAACCTCATCGCCGTGATATTGGTATTGGCCCCTACCCTGAAGTTTCCTTGGCAGAAGCCCGTGCCAAAGCCGCTGAATTAAAATTACAAATACGAAATGGGATTGATCCTATTGTGCATAAACAGGAACAGCTTGAACAGCTGCATGTCCAGCAACTACGGAATAAAACATTCATGGAATGTGCAAAAGTTGTTATTGCCAATAAAACCCGTGAACTCAAAAATCAAAAGCATATCGGACAATGGTCAACAACACTGGAAACCTATATCTATCCAACGCTGGGTGATCTCACCATTGGCACCATTACCAAAGTAGATATTGCTGAAGCTCTCAAACCAATCTGGATTGAAAAAAATGAAACAGCCAGACGTATTCGTGGTCGTATAGAAACCATTTTTGATTATGCCAAGGCTATGGGATATTTTGAGGGTGACAACCCTGCTGAATGGAAAGGCAATCTTGAACCTATATTAGGTAACTTAAAGCAGGAATCACGCCCACATCCATCCCTGCCTTATGAACAGGTTGCTGAGTTTATCCAGCATTTAAGACAGAAAAAAGGGATTTCCCCTAAAGCTCTGGAATTTGCGATTTTAACTGCATGTCGATCTGGTGAGATTTTTGGGGCTAAATGGCAGGAAATTGATTTTAAGAATAAGGTTTGGATTATTCCTAAAGAACGGATGAAAGCAGAAAAGGAACATCGCGTACCTTTGTCTGAAGAAGCCATCACGTTGCTTGAATCAATCAAAAATCATACTCAAGCACAAGATTTCATTTTCCCTGCCCCACGTTCTGGAGAAATGCTTTCTGATATGTCATTAACCACATTGATCAAACGGATGCATGAGCAGAAGCTTAAAGAAGATGGCTTAGGCTATATTGATCCAAAACAAAATCGTGTGGTTACAACACACGGTTTCCGTTCTACATTCCGTGATTGGTCAGCCGATAAAACGGATTATTCACGGGAAGTTTGTGAGCATGTACTTGCCCATAAACTACCCGATGAAGTTGAAGCTTCTTACTTACGTGGAGGGTACCTTGAAAAACGTAAAGGTTTAATGGCTGATTGGACTGAATTCTGTTGTACACACTTTAACTAGACATCATAAAACGAATGCTTCAGCCTTAGATGGCTGAAGCATTCGTTTTAAAGGGAATTAAACAGATTTTTTTACAGGCTCTGTACTCTTGATATTAGTTATACTTTTGACATTACTTGTTTTCTGGTTTAACACTTACGATTGTGTAAATTTCACCATCTGCTTTTAATTCAAAATCAACTTTTTGCCCTACTGCAAGCCCATTTAACAACTTAGGATCTGCAACCTTAAAACCCATTGTCATTGCTGGCCATTTAATCGCTGCAATTGCCTCATGATTGAGTGTCAAAATATTTTCTTTCGTATTAATAGCCGTAATAACGCCAACAGCTTGAGCTGTCATTGCTGTAGATGATTCTTTACTCATCTGCTCCATAGGTGCTTCCGCTTTCTTTTGCTCTGATGCCTCATTTTTACTACAAGCGCTTAACGTAGCAATAGTTGCAACAAGAGCTACAATTTTCATAAATTTAAACATAATAAAACCTCTTTGAACGAAATAATAAAACTATCAAGATTTTGATAGTTTCCTTTTGATTAGAAGTTGGTAGGCAGCGGGGATAACAAACATTGATAAAAGCGGAGCTGAAATCATGCCTCCAACCATCGGTAAAGCAATACGGCTCATCAATTCAGAACCTGTTCCAGTCCCCAAAAGAATAGGAAGTAGCCCGACTAAAATTACAGCTACAGTCATCGCTTTTGGGCGAACACGTAGAACAGCCCCTGTACGAAGTGCGTCATTGAGCTGTTGTTCAGTTAAGGATTTTTCAGAAGACTGCGTTTGTTGTATGGCTTGCTTTAAATAAAACAACATGACCACACCAAACTCTGCGGCAACACCCGCAAGTGCAATAAAGCCTACTGCTATGGCAATTGAAAAGTTATAGCCACTGAAATACATTGCCCAAATACCACCGATTAAAGCGAATGGTAGAGTCAGCATAATCAGAGCGGCATCTTGTACTTGTCTAAAAATCAAATAGAGCAATAGAAAAATGATCATCAAAGTGATTGGTATCACCACCTTTAGACGAGCATTTGCTCTTTCCATAAACTCAAATTGACCTGAATAACTAATACTCATACCCGCAGAGCGTTTCACTTGTTCATCAATAGATCGTTTCAAATCCTGAACTACAGAAGCTAAATCACGCTCTTGTACATCAACATAGACCCAACCACTTGGGCGAGCATTCTCACTTTTTAGCATTGGGGGGCCATCAGTGATTTGAATATTGGCAATGCTACTCAAAACAATTTGCTGACCTGATTCAGTCAGAATTGGTAGATTCCTTAAGGCTTCAAGTGAATCTCGGATTTCTCGTGGATAACGTACATTAATAGGATACCTAGCTAATCCCTCAACAGTTTCCCCAATATTCTCCCCACCAATTGCTGATGACACAATTTGCTGTACATCATTGATATTAAGACCATAACGTGCAGCTTGCTTTCGATTAATATCGATATCAACATATCGCCCACCTGTGAGTCGTTCAGCTAAAGCTGAGCTAACACCGGGTATCTTTTTGGCAACCTGTTCAATTTGTTGTGCGACCCGATCAATATCTTGCAAATCATTTGCTGAAATCTTAATCCCGATTGGGCTTTTAACCCCAGTTGCCAACATATCAATTCGGTTACGAATAGGTGGCACCCAGATATTTGTTAAACCCGGTACTTGAACCGCTTTATCCAGTTCTTTTACTAACTTGTCGGGTGTCATACCTGAACGCCATTCAGATCGCGGTTTAAACTGAATCGTGGTTTCAAACATTTCTAAAGGTGCTGGATCTGTAGCTGACTCTGCTCGCCCAGCTTTACCAAATGCCGTGGCAACCTCTGGAACAGTTTTAATCATTCGATCAGTCTGTTGAAGTAACTCAGAAGCTTTTGCTGCGGACAATCCCGGTAAAGCCGAAGGCATATACAGTAAATCACCTTCATCCATATTGGGCAGGAACTCTCCACCTAAGCGAGTTAAAGGGAAAAGACTGAGAAGAAAAATGAATGATGCACCAAATAAAGTTGTCTTTGGATAAGCTAAGACCTTATCCAACATCGGACGGTATATTTTGATTAGAAAACGGTTTAATGGATTGCATTGTTCAGAGGGTAACTTCCCTCGAATCCAGTACCCCATCAAAATTGGAATCAGTGTAATTGATAACCCTGCGGCAGCGGCCATGGCATAAGTTTTAGTAAATGCCAATGGAGAAAACAGTCGTCCTTCTTGTGCTTGTAAAGTAAAAATAGGAATAAAGGATAAAGTAATGATGAGTAAACAGAAAAATAAAGCAGGTCCAACCTCACTAGCAGAATGCGTAATGATGTCCCAACGCTCTTGTGTTTTTAAAACTTGATCAGGATGTTCATGTTGCCAAGCTTCGATATGCTTATGTGCGTTTTCGACCATAACCACAGCGGCATCGACCATAGCGCCAATTGCAATGGCAATACCACCCAATGACATGATATTGGCATTTAGTCCCTGATAATACATCAATAAAAAAGCTGACAAGATTCCCAAGGGCAAAGAAACAATCGCAACCATTGCTGAACGTAAATGCCAGAGGAATAATCCACAAACCAAAGCCACCACAATAAATTCTTCAATCAATTTATGGCTTAAATTTTCTACAGCCCGATCAATCAATTGACTGCGATCATATACTGGAACAACTTGCACGCCTTTAGGTAAACTTTGTTGCAATTCAGCCAGTTTTGCTTTCACAGCAGTAATCGTTTCACGTGCATTCTTACCGGCCCGTAAAATCACAACACCTCCAACGGTTTCTCCTTGTCCATTAAGTTCAGTAATTCCACGACGCATTTCAGGTCCGAGTTGAATCGTTGCAACCTCTCCAAGAGTGATTGGGATGCCTAAACCGTTCGTACGTAATGGGATCTGCCGAAAATCTTCTAATGTTTTTAAATAACCAGAAGCTCTTACCATATATTCAGTTTCAGCCATTTCTAGGACTGAACCGCCAGTTTCCTGATTTGCCTTTTGAATTGCCTCAATGATACTTCGTTGAGTTATACCGAATGCTGCCATCTTGGTAGGGTCTAAAACAATTTGATACTGCTTAACCATTCCCCCAATTGTGGCAACCTCAGCCACATTCGGTACTGTCTTTAGTTCATACTTCAAAAACCAGTCTTGTATGCTTCGCAGTTGTGAGAGATCATGTTGCCCTGTTGGATCAACCAAAGCATATTCGTAAATCCAACCAACACCTGTAGCATCTGGTCCTAATGAAGATTTTGCATTTGTAGGCATTCGCCCTTGTATTTGATTCAGATATTCCAACACGCGAGAACGTGCCCAGTAAAGATCAGTATGTTCATCAAAAATGATATAAACAAACGAATCACCAAAAAAAGAATAGCCCCGAACAGCTTTAACACCGGGCACTGATAACATGGTCGTTGTTAAAGGATACGTCACCTGATTTTCAACAATTTGTGGTGCTTGACCGGGAAAATTAGTTCGCACAATAACTTGTACATCAGACAGATCTGGCAAAGCATCAACCGGAGTATTTTTGACAGCCCAAGTTCCCCAAACGGCAAGAACTACAGCAGCTAATAAGACAAATACTCGATTTGCAATTGAAAAACGAATAATACGGGTGATCATGATGGTTCTCCCGTTTAGTTCTTCATAGATGTCATAGACATCTTGGAAATGTCAGAAATCACATAAGCATCCCCAACATGTGTAAAGCGGAAACTGACCTGATCTCCTTGCTGAATTTGGGTAAATGGTTGTACTGGTTGTTTAAAGCCCATGGTCATAGCCCCCCAACCCAACTCAGCAATTGCCTGATGTGAAATGGTAATGTCTTGAGCTGTAACTTTTTCCACTTTACCAATGCCTTGGTATATTGATGCCTTAGTTACTTGAGATGAAGTAATCGATTGTCCAGTGTTTAACTTATCCAGTACACCCTGTAAATTGGCCTCAGAATCAATTATGAATTGTCCCGAAACCACTACTTTCTGACCAGCGTTCAAACCCTGTAGAATTGCTATTTTATTTCCATCACTCTGCCCTAACTGTACAACAACAGGTTCAAAACGCCCTTGTTCATGTGCCACAATGACGATATTACGAGTACCGGTACGTATAACAGCTTGCTCTGGCACAACTAAACTGCTTTGAGGATTGTTGGAGAATTTGACAGAAGCAAACATTCCTGGCTTGAGTTGTCCCTCTCTATTGGGTAACTCAATACGAACTTTTATGGTTCTGCTTGTGGTATCTAGTGTTGGTAAAATATCAATGACTTTACCAGACACTTTTTGAGGATATGCAGCAAAAGTTGCTTCGACTTTAGCACCTCGTTTTATTCCAGCAATTTGCGTTTCAGGCACTGCTGCTTCTAACCAAATTGGATTAATTCCTTTAATTGAAGCAAGTGTTTGCCCCATAGTTAAAGTCATTCCACTATGAACTTCTAATGAGTCAATGAATCCACTTATAGGAGCACTCAAAGTCATATTAGATTGTACTTGATGTGTTTGTTCGACTTGATGGATCACATTTGGTGGGATTCCCAGAAGCCGTAGGCGTTGTCGACTTGCTTGAATAAGAGAACGGTCTCCTATTTTAAGTACTGCCAAAAACTCGGTCTGCTCCCCAGTCCATTCTGGTATTGAAATATCAGCAATCGGGCTCCCTTGAGTCACTATATCTCCGACTGCATGACCATAGACACGCTGAACAAAACCACTTGCCCGTGTTTGCAGAATCGCTATCTGTCGTTCATTCGCTTGTAATATGCCATTGGTTAACAAAGTATTACCCATTACAACTTGTTCGACTGTGGCATAACGAATGGCTAGATTTTGTTGAAGAGATGGATCAATCTTTACTCCTGCACTTTCAGTCATTCCAGAAGTACTTTCATCCGCATATTTAGGGACTAACGGCATATCCATAAAAGGGGATTTCCCCGGCTTATCAAAATGCTGTTCTGGTTTCATTGGATCGTACCAGTACAACACTTTAGCAGTTGCCTGATCACTTACAGTTTGCTTTTTATCATTTTGATGAGCATACCAATATCCAGCACCACTACCGATTCCCAAGCTGCCCACAATCAAGCCAGCAATTACGAATGCTAATTTATTTTTTAACATTATCGTGACTCCTCAGCATGGTTTAAGGTCGGTTCTACAAAAGAAAAATAGAGCTGGGCTTTGATAATTGCTTGCTGTTGTTGTAAATCGATGAGGCGTAATCGCTGATTTAGTAATGCTTGTCGTGTCTCAATGACATCTGACAAATTGGCTTTACCAGCCTGATAACTTGCTAGCTGTAAATTTACTTTTTGTTTAGTCAAAGGAAGTGTACTTTGAACTGTACGTTGGATTTGTTGATCAAGGGCTTTTAAGTCCGATAGCCCCTCATCTAACATAGTGAGATGCTCGCGGTATTTTATCTCCTGATCTGCTGTAATCCTGTTTTGTTCCGCTAAAATGGCTTGAACCAATGAACTACTACGTTTTTTTGAAAATACTGGTAGTTCCGTTGTCAGTTGCACACCAATCATATCTCCAAATTCAGGAGCACGGTGCTGATAGGCAAACTCGATACTCCAATCTGATTTTTGTAGGGCTTGAGCTTGCTTAAGTTTGGCTTCAGCAGTTTGCCTTTCTGCTTGAAATGCTTTCAATTCAGGAAGTTGATGCAGATGATGATATAAACGTGATGTATCAAAATTAATTACAGGTTCTTGGCTAGGCAAACTTTCTATTTCAGTTGTACGACTAGAATCCGCACTGATTAATCGGTGTAATTCTAGCTTTGCTTTATTTAAATCTCGAAGTAAATCATCTTTTTGATCAAGTAAAACCGTTTTGTCCAGCTTAGGGGAAATCGCATTAGTAACCATAGTCCGACCAGATGTAACCTGTGTCTGCGTAATCTGGAATAACAATCCATTTTCTGAAAGAAGGTCATCATATAAGGCCAGTTTACGCTCAAGATAAAAACGCTTAAGCCATACCGATGCTACTTTTTGACGTAACTCAATACGAAGAATTTCTGTCTGAGCATTAGCTGAACCCAATTCAGCTTTTGCTAATTCTATTTCGGCCAATCTTTTGGCACGATTTGGAAAATCTTGCATGATGCCAATCTTTTTCATCGTCATGCCTTCTTGTGTGACTGACCATGCGGCATCGCCAGACACGGGGTAATTATCTAAGCCAACAAACAGTTTAGGATTGGGTAAGATACCGGAAGCTGAAACCATATTCTCAGCACCTTCAATCTGAGCACTATTAGCTCTTAGAGCAGGCGCATATCGCTCAGCAAGCTTCAATGCTGTATCCAAAGTCAGTGGCTGGGCATAAGCATGTCCATAACTCAAGAAAAAACAGATCGTCGCAATCGAGCATCCACCCCATTTTAGGGACAGCTTTCCTTTATTAAAGTTCATATTTTTAGCTCTAAAATGATGTACACGCGCACGTGCAGAACACCCATAGAAAACTCTATGAATGATGAAGAATCATCAAATTAGTTAAAGCGTGGGGGTTTCCATAAATTGGAAAGATCAGATGAGATGAAATTTTGATTTAATGGAGAAAAAGTAGACTGTTCCGCAGGTAAAAAAATCATCGACTGCAAAACATCCAGCGCTGTAGATGTATATGCAATTTTAGAAAATGACATAATACAATCTTGCTTAGACATACATGATGGATCATGTAATTGCTTCTTCTCTGTACACGACAAATTTCATAGAGCCCTTGTCCTATCAGGCTTTTTCTTTCTTAAAATTGCGAGCACTTTCTTAAATTCTTCTTTTTTTCCAAAACCAATCAAACGTAGAATAGCCATCTG
>NZ_JACAXC010000046.1:0-11194 GCF_013391535.1 Acinetobacter sp. SwsAc4 | reverse complement strand
AAAATGTATATCGTTGGCAGAAGAAATTATTTAGACCAATCATCAAAGACTTCATTGATGACTTTATTCTCGATAAAAATCATCTCCTACCACAGAGAATCTATAAATAATAGTGCGTAAGTCCTAATCCTTTTCTTAAAGTATCTGCTTGTTCTTTTGTAATTTTCTTAGATTTATTCAAATGTACTTTGCCATCAAATACATCTGTTGCCATAACAAAAGGAATGCCATTTTCAACATAGTCAGCAGAAGTTGGATGTATTTCTCCATGATTTCCATCCATTGGCTTATCCAAAATATTTTGGTCTACCAAAGATTGAATATTTGCTGAAACCCAATCCCCATTAAAATCTTTAAACCGTAACTTAGGCGCAGACATTACTTCACCTCCGCAAACGGCGAAGCAATCCCAAGCTCGGCGCAAAACTCACTAATCACCGCATCGGTCTTTTGGCTCTCAACTTCCAACGCTTGAAGCTGTTTTGCAATCACATCTAAATCAATCTCGTCCTCAGCTTCAAAGGTATCGACATAACGTGGAATATTCAGGTTAAAGTCATTGTCCTTCACTTCTTTTAAAGTCGCTACATGCGCATACTTTTCAATATTCTGACGGTTTTCAAATGCCCCAATAATATTGTCCAAATGCTCAGGTAATAACTTATTTTGATTCTTCTGCTTCTCAAACTCATTGCTGGCATCAATAAACAGAATATTGTCTTTATGCTCACGGTTTTTCTTCAGCACCAAAATACAGGTCGGAATAGACGTGCCATAGAAAATATTGGCAGGTAAACCAATAATGGTATCAATCACATTGAGCTGTTCAATTAAGTATTGACGAATTACACCTTCACTCGAACCACGGAACAAAACACCGTGCGGAAGCACCACCGCCATTGTGCCATGCTCATCCAATTGATGTAGCATGTGCTGAACAAATGCCATATCCGCTTTAGAGCTTGGCGCAAGTTTGCCATAAGCGGCAAAACGCTCATCTTGTAAAAATAACGGATCAGCAGACCATTTTGCCGAAAATGGCGGATTTGCCACCACCGCATCAAAACGTTTGTTTAAATGCTGCGGACGAATCAAGGTATCTTCTTGCTTAATATCGAACTTGGCAAAATGCACATCATGCAAAATCATGTTCATACGTGCCAAGTTGTAGGTGGTACGGTTCATCTCTTGACCGTAAATCATATCCACGTCTTGAACTTCACGCTTTACACGCAACAACAACGAACCTGAACCACAAGTCGGGTCATAAACAGAACGTAAACGAGTTTTACCTTGCGTCACAATCTTCGCCAGTAAGGTCGATACGGTTTGTGGTGTATAAAACTCCCCTGCTTTTTTACCTGCTCCAGACGCAAACTCACCAATCAGATATTCATAAGCATCACCCAATACATCCGATTCAGTATTGGAAATATCAAAATCAATATCGTCTAAATGACTGAGAACCTTTGCCACAAGCTCATTACGATCACTCGCCGTATTACCGAGCTTAGTCGAGTTTAGATCGAGATCTTCAAACAGGTTGGCAAAATCATCGGCAGAGTCAGAACCCAACGTACTTTGTTCAATGGCTTTCAGCGTGGCAGATAAATCATCAAGAATAAACTGACCTTGACGACCACGTTCTGCAAGCGTGTGGAATAGTTGCTTTGGTGTCAACGCATAGCCCACTTCATCAATGGCATTCTTTTTAATTACTTCGATATACGGTGTATGTTCAGCGTTGTTTTCATCAAGTTCTAAAAAGCCAATCTCTTCACCATCCAGTAATTCATTGGCGAAGTTCACGGCTTTTTCAGATAAATATTTAAAGAAGATAAACCCTAGAATATAGTCTCGAAATTCATCTGCACCCATTTTGCCACGTAAAGTATTAGCAATATTCCATAGTTGTTTTTGTAGCTGTTGCAGTTGTACTTGGGTCATTGTTATTGAAGTCCAAAGAAAAGTATAAAACGTGAATAGTTTACCGAAATTTAATTATTTTTCAGCTACATTTGAAAGATAAAAGACATAGTTTGTCGTGCTTATTCTGGTTTTTCTCTTTGAACATCATATCTGATCAATATCCAACCCATTTACAATCTTCCACCATGATTTAGTTGCAATGTGATAGAAAATTAACCATTAAAAAATACTTATTCATAAAATAATTGCTTAGGGACACCACCTGTCCATCAATCATTGCAATATAGCTTCACAAAACAACAAAACAGACTTGTTTAACGTGGAGCAAAATATGAAAGGTACAATTTTAGATTTTTCAATTCAAACCAATACTGGGGTAATTTCAGGCGATGATGCTGTTCGATATCATTTTTTAGGCAGCGAATGGAAAGAATCAGCTTTACCACAACGTGGTATGAAAGTCGATTTTGATACTAATCATTTAAATCAAGCAATTGCTATATATAAAGCTTTAGGAATAAATACCTCCTCCACGTTAAGCACGTCTTATTCAGAAAAACCTGAAGAAAATTTTAATCTTTTTGACTGGTTTATGAAGTGCCTAAAAAACTATGCCAATTTTAATGGTCGAGCAAGACCTAAAGAGTTTTGGTTTTTTTATCTAGGCTTAGTTATTTGTAATATTCTTTCAATGATCATTGATGCAATTCTAGGAACAGAGATTGTATTTTATGCCATCACAACGCTAGCATTAACTATTCCTTTTCTAGCCGTTTCTGCTCGTAGACTACATGACACAAACCGTTCTGGATGGTGGTATCTGATGAGTCTCACGATTATTGGAATCATTCCTTTAATTATTTGGTGGGCGCAATCAGGAGACAGCCATAATAATCAATACGGTGAACCAACTTTATAACTTTTATGCCTACATAATTTTCCAGTTATGTAGGCTTTTTTAATGGAATCCTATATGAAACCCTTTATTTTTACGCTTATGCTACTCAGTAGTGCAACTCTATTAACTGCATGTGACAACATTAAAAAATTTCTGCCACACGCTGAAAATGAGAAATCTGAACAATCAGTTAAAGCTCAAACTGAAGAAAAGGCTGTTCAAAATAAGCCTACTCTTCAAGGCATTGAAACTTTGGTTGATAATAAAGTTGCTGAATCGATTAAATTCTTAAATGAAGAATCCAGACGTTCTGCTACAGATGACGATTATTTTAAATATGCATTAAACGCAAAAAATATTATTAAGTCCGATCTTAATCAGGATGGAAAGACTGATTACGTTGTTGAGGCGAGTTTCTGTGAGGAAACAAACTGCCATTCGACAACTATGACCTATGAAATTTTTATTTTTACCACCGATCAACAAGACCAGATCAATTTTATTACCGATCTAAATCTGGGTTTGGACGCTAAAGTCACCAACATCAGTAAAGATGGAATTATTACGATTGAAAATCACGAATACGCAGATGATGATCCATCTTGCTGCCCATCAATTGTGAATACTCAATCTTACGCACTGGTTGGCAAGAAACTAGCTTTACTTGCTAATCCATAATTTTAAAAAGAGGAAATGCCAATATTGACATTTTCTCTTTTATTATCTTTTAAATGTCCAGTTACCTAAATTTGTATTAATTTGAATTTCAATGATTTTATCCAAGTTACAGTTATTGATATAGCCTCGATAGGTATGACCAAAGCTTAAAGTGACAGGCATTTTAATTGAATTATCAATTGCACTACACTGTCCCCGATTGAGAATCACTTTTTCAATCACCACTTGATCTGTTGTCGATTGAACATCAATCATACCTAAGCCATATTCAGCCCATGCAGGGTTTAATTGTAAGTCGATTCGCACAGGCGCTTCTTCGGGAATTTGAGGTGCTTCCATTTCCTCTACACTTTCATTTTCATAGCGGGTTAAGCCGTCTGCACTATATTGATCATTGGTATCATTAGCAGGCTGTGTTTCCTGAATCATTTCAGCCTTTTCAGTGGAATCTACATTGGGCTTATTGTTTGAGGCATCCTGACACCCAGCGATAAGCAACAGACTCCCGATAAGATAGTATAATCTCATTGAATAACCTTTTATTTTTAAAAAGAATTAGGGTTCTTATTCCGAGAAAATGAAATAAGAACCTATATAAAGATAAAATTAGAATTACATTTCAGGACGAAGTTTGATGCCCTGAATTTTACTGGTTATTTTTTTATTGGCAGCACATTCCACTGTGGCAAGTAATTTGTCATTATTGGAGACTTCAACGCCAGCCGTATATTGCTGAGACATTTTATCCAGACTTTCATTGACCCGATATATGGTTTTTCCATTCGGAATATTAATCGCATAATTTTCATAGCGACCAATGCCCTGCCATTGATAGGTGGTGACTTTATTGCGAGGAACTGTAATCGCCAACTCTGGTGTAGCGTTTGCCTTACCAAATGAATAACTAATCGTATTGCCTGCATCACAGACCTGAATCACTTTGTTATTGGTCGTTGTACACATGAAGATCGTTTTGGTCTGACTTGGGCAAGCTGCGAATAATGAATGGCTACAGGCAGCAACGGCAAGTCCGATGATTAATTTTTTCATTTTAGAGCCCTTTAAGTTTCTTATTGATCGTGGCAATATTTTTGTTCACCAAATGGTTCATCATCACCCAAGCTAAGCGCTGATACTTTCTGGCTTTTTAATTGCTTGGTGGTTATGTCCCCACCCCAAGTATTAAAGATCAGATTGATTGAACCCTCTGGACCACTTCTCACCACATAGTCTGCAATTGCACCCTCACCCCAGCCCTCATGGTAGCAACCGTATTTAAGCTTTTTTTCAATGGTGCTAATGCTTTCTTTATTAAGGAAAATCTTAATACCATCTGTATATAAATAATCAGTAGGCACGTTTCCACTTAATGTTGCATTACTTAAGCCATATTGATCAAAACGAGCTGCGATCTTATTGCCATTTTTTAGCTTCCAGATAACGAAGTCAGAATTTTTTTCTGTGGGTTTGCCCAGTTTGCTTGTAACCGTTTTTAATGAATCACCCACTGTAAGCTTTACCCCATTTGCGGAAATAAAGTCATCTGCAAAAACAGATGTAGTTGTAGCAAGTAAACTTGCCAGTAAAATAGATTTTGATAATTTCATTGAATAAACCCCTTGTTGAATTATCTTTTTGGTAAGGCTTTAGTATTGGGTATAGAATGGACAGGTTGTGTCCCTGTCCTTATAAAATTTTCTTTTTATCAATTATTTTACGACTGGATAAAATGGTTTTCCCCATGTTTTATCATCTGGATTTTGTAGCATCACTTTAAGCATTTCAGGAATCAACGTAGATAAAATATTACAAGCATCTTTTAGCTGACTACGATTAACAGTACTGTTAAACGTTGCACCGCCATGCATAATCTGATTGCGTAAAGTATAGAGATGATTAAACACTGCAATTAAAATTTCAGGTGTATCTTTTTGTGTTAAAGCCTCCAGTGCCTTTTTTCTATTTTTCTCAAAACTAGCTATCCAATCTTGTTCAGTAATTAAACCATTGTGATAATCCCAAAAAGGCTGAAAGGTAAATTGGTTATTCAGCAAAATACGGATACTGCCTGAAAATGTATTCCACACTGTATAATAAATTTTTTGTTCTTTATCTAAGTGACAGATACGATAAATAAATTGTACAAATGCCCCCTTATCAGCACTTCTTAAACCAGCTCCCAAATCTTTGGCATAAGCAGCATTAAAACTAATCCATAGATAAATAAATTTTGAGTCTAAGTCCTGCTCTTGCTGAGCTTGTTCAGCTCGTTGTAACCAGCTTAGTGAGCGATGAATCCGTAAACGAAAATCCTCATTAAAATTTTCACGGTTTTGTTTAAAGGTTTGCTGGATATCCGAAAGCATTTTTCTTCCCAATCTAAAAAACTAAATAGGTTGCTTACCCTAAAATAAACAACCTCAATCCACTGAATTAAATGCTTAATTGAATAATACGGTTATTATTGGTTTGCTGGCGATGAACATCATCCAAACTCTGCGCCGTACAGATTTCAATTTCATTTGGTGAAAGTACTTTAGCAAATACCTTATGACCTTGGATATTACCCGATAATCGTAAGTTTTGTTCAAACACACCTTTATCACCACGTTTAACCTGATTTTCAAGTGCTGCACTAGATGAAGTTGTATAGCCCATAACCAACACACCATTGAGGGGCTTACCGAGTTCCGCCCACTCCTGATAAGTCTGTCCACGATGAATTGCCACTTGCAAAGTATCTCGTCTAAATGCACCAATAAAATATTGGAATGGACTATCGGTATTATCCTCCGCAGCATGGTTGACGACTTTTAGTGTTTCCCCAGGGCATAAACGTAACAACCCCAACGCTACCCCTGTTTTAGCGGTTGGTGCATACGCGTTTTTAGGATCAGCATCTAAAGGTAAATGAATTTCAAGATCAGGCAAATCCTCAAAAATCTCTGCTAAATCTGTCAATAACAATTGATGTAAGGCTTTAGATTTCTCATCATCTAAACGCCCAAGTAGCCCTAACACAATTCGTGATCGACTTGAATTTCCAGCTAAAAGAATATGAATCAATTCAGGTAACTTTTGATGCTGTTGTTTAAAGGCAACATTCATGGCAATAAAGAAATCTTTTAAACCCTGACGAATACGATTTTCCAAAAAGGTAATTAATTCTTTTTCTTTAATATTAATAGCACACTGTACAGTTTGACCATCTTTATCAATCAATAAAAATTTTTCTTCTCCCTCTGAATCAAGGCTTTTTCCAGCTTCCCATAATGGTCTTAATTTAGACATCATCAGCGTAGTATTGGTATAGGCAGCCTGTGTTTGTGCAATGAGTAGTTCTGAACCTGCAAAATTTTCTGCATCCAATGGTTTGGTAAATGCAATTTTATTTTTATTACACTCGCTGCTATTCGCTTGAAATACCAAATACGCCAAGTTTTCCAGTAAATTTTCACCACCTAAAAATTGATCACCTGATGAACCAAAATGTTCAATCACATAATCCCATCCCTCATCATGTTCTTCGTCATTTGGATTACGATAGAAACCATAGTCAAAATCGGTTGTACCACCACCGAAGTCAAATACAGCATAAGAAACACCACCATCATCAGGTTCAATTTCCAGACGCTCTAATGCCGCAGCAGCAAATGCAGCAGGTTCAGAAGCCAACTCCTCTACGCTAAAATCATTAAAGCGTTCATCATAAATCAATGATTCAGGCAAACTACGTTGTAGTCCTCGGCGAAATGCTGCCAATATTCGGGCTTTCACCTCATTGGAATATTTAACAGGGAATGTTAAGTAATAATTGAGGAAGATACCTCTTTCTCGCCAGTTAATGGTCATTCCCAAAAACCATGCATAGACTTCGATTGGGTCAAGTTGTGGGTAATCTTTACCGATTTGAATTGGCTGACCTTTGACAGGATTATATTCAGTTAAAGGTTGTAGTTGATATTCATAGTCTTGTTGGTCACGTAAACGAACTTTCGCTGTTTGTTCATTCCGCAATGCCCATTGTTTTAAGCGAGCAAAAATACTACTCACTACTTTGGTATTACTATTATTGTTGCGTAGTGCCGCTCTTGCCTCATGTGAACAATGAATATTGTCCCAATTTACCAATGGACGATAACTTTCACTCTGCCATTCTTTCAGAAAGTTTTGTAAATCCAGAAATTCTAAAACAGTCGGGTTTTCATATTGTTGATCAGTAATGGCATCTTTGGCAAAATCTTTTTCCTGCATCCCAATACGCAATAATTCATCTTTACCATTTTTACGAATGGCAACCACCGTACTACTTGTACCAAAATCAATTGCGACATTGGCTTCCCGAATATCCAAAACAGGGTTACGATCACGGCAGAATTGTTTGGATTGAACTTTTGTATATTTACCCTGTAAAGCTTTAGGAACAAAAAATTCCCACATGCCTTGTTCAACATCAGTAAATTTTAGAGCGTCAATTTTTGGTAAGCGTGTGCTGATATAGTCAATACTTTGCCAGACTGCAATTGGATCAACTTGTGGTTTATAGTCGTATTTCTTTTTAGGCAGTTTTTCCAAATACTCTAAATTTTTATAAAAATCTTTAAGTGGTTTATCCATATAAGTGGTTAAAAAATTTCTCAGTTTTGGATAATTACCTGTTGGTATTGCAAAAGGATTTTTTAACCAATAGTCCTTATTATTTATAAATGTTTGGTAAATATCATGGCTTAATTTAGATTCAGCAACGCATTGGTCTATATCAACCTGTGGCACAGTAATAAAATGAGGACGAATTTTCCATTTTTTATCAGAAAAATTTTTTAGTGCAATACTCGTTGTTGGCTTTTGTTTAAAAAATGAATTTACAGCTAAAACTCTAGAATTATTGTAACAATCATTACGTTTAGATGTTGAGTCAAGATTCAATGTATAATTATCTTGAGTGAGAAAATAACAATAGTCATCTAAGCGTAAATTACTACCTCTTTTTAGTGGAAAGTTTTTAGGTTCAATAATTTTCCATAGTTCACCATCTAAAGGCACACGCCAATCATTTAACCCACCTAATTTTAAAGGTGCTAAATCTTGATTCGCTTGCTGTTGATAACTATAATAATATCTCAGATTACTCGGCTGCCCCTGCCATAACAAACCTGTTTCTCGATCAAAAATCATTTCCCCTTCATTAATCCACCAATAACGATATTTCTCAAAATATTCTACGGCTGTATCAGTCGCTTGTTTTAGCGTTTTCGCATCTTCTACTTTATCCTTTTCAAGTGCGATTGCTTCTGCTGTAGCAAGCAGCTTTTGATGTTTTAAAGTTGGTACAAAAGTTTCAAAACTTTGACTCATTTATGTTCCCCGATTTAACTATTTCTCAATTTTGATGTTTGGTTGGGACAGGTTATGTCCCTATGACAATTTAATTTGCTGTAAATTATTACCACCCGTTACTTGTATGTCGTCCAGATCAGTTGCTGAACACAATTCAATCTCACTTGGAGCGAGAATACGAGCGAAAACTTTTTGCCCTGCAGTGTTGCCAGCAAAACGGATACGCTGATCAAATAGACCTGTTGCTCCCCGTTTCATTCCTTCATCCGTTAAGGCTTGAGCCAAAGAACTATAAAGTAATAGGAAAATCCCATCTTCACTCACAGCACCAATCTGCTGCCATTGATGGTACGCATCGCCACGTTTTATCATGACTTCAAATACCCCACGTTTTTGACGACCAACATAAAACTGGAATGGACTATTTGCATCATCATTTGTTTTGGCATGGTTAATGACTTTTAAGCCCTCTCCAGGGCAAAGGCGTAATAAACCCAATGCCACACCTGTTTTTGCAGTAATGACATCATGATGTTTAAGGTCGGCATCTAGTGGATAATGAATTTTAAATTCAGGAATATCCTGACCAAAAATTGTGCTTAGATTTAATAGTGTGGTTTGGTTTTGATCTTTTTTTTCAATACCCACTAATAATTCTTTCACCAATTTGGAACGACTAGCATTTCCTGCCAGTAAAATATGAATGATTTTAGGCAAAGCTTGATGCTGTGTTGTAAATGCCTGTTTTAGCTCTACAAAGAAATTAACGAAGCCTTGATAGATACGGCATTTTAGATAAGATAATAATTCATCTTGTTTGACCGTAAATTGACAATTGACAACCTCATTTTGTCGGTTGAGCAACTTAATATCCAAAGCTCCTGCAAAACCATCCGCAAATTGCCCTTTTTCCAAAAATGGACGTAATGCTGCCATTAATAAAGACGTGTTGGTATACGCCATTTGACTATCATCAATCAGTTGTTCATGACCTATAAATTTTTCGGCATCTAATGGCTTAGTAAAACTCACTTTTTGCTTACGGCAAATGTCCTGATTATCTTTAAAGACGAGATAAGCAAGATTTTCCAGTAAGTTTTCACCGCCTAAAAATTTGTCACCCGATGCGCCAAAGTGTTCAATCACATGATCGTATAAATCTTCTTCCTGTTCATTTGGTTCTCGATAAATACCATAATCAAAATCGGTTGTACCCCCACCGAAATCAAATACTGCATAGGCAACGCCTTGTTCAGTCGGTTCAATATTGAGTTTTTCCAAAGCTGCGGCTGCATAGGCGGCAGGTTCAGAAGCCCATTCCCGAACACTAAATTGGTTAAACTGTTCATCCGCAATTAAAGATTCTGGCAAGCTCCGCATTAAACCACGGCGAAAAGAAGCAAGAATTTTATTTTTTACTTCAATTGGATATGCGACTGGAAACGTCATGTAATAATCAAGGAATATGCCACGTCCTCGCCAATTGATATTCATACCCAAAAACCAAGCATAGAGTTCAATTGGATCAAGTTCAGGGTAGTTTTGATTGATTTGAATCGCTTGCCCTTTAACAGGGTGATATTCCGTTAATGGTTGAATTGTATATTCTGTGCCTTGTTGGTCAGTAATCACAACTTTGGTTTGTTGAGCATCACGCAATGCCCATTGTTTTAAACGTGGGAATATACTTGAAATAACCTTGCTATCTGCTTCCTTATTATTATTTAAGCTGGCTTTGGCTTCATGCGAACAATGTACATGATCCCAATTGACCAAAGGACGATAGGCTTCACTTTGCCATGAGGTTTGAAATTCATTAAGGTTTAAAAACTCTAAAATCGTTGGGTTTTCAAATTGCTCTGCGCTAATCGCTTTATTTAAGTCTTTTTCCTGTATTCCAATACGCAATAATTCATCTCGTCCATTTTGACGAATGGCAACCACCGTACTACTTGTACCAAAGTCAATTGCAACGGGTGCATGTTGAATATCCAAAGCAGGATTTCGACCACGTACAGAGGTTTCGGACTGAACTTTATTAAATTGATGTTGTTGTGATTGTGGAGCGTAAAATTCCCATAGACCTTTATGGTTATCAGTAAAAACTGGAGCATCTATGACAGGTAAGCGAACAGAAAAATAATCAATATTTTTCCATGCTTTAAGCACATCTATTTGATCTTCCAATCTAGCAAAATCTAATGGTTTATATATTAACCTACTTCTCTGTATACGTGTTAAAAAAACTTTATTGTGACCAATCACTTAGCTAAGAATCATAAAATTAGTGATTTATTTCGTCATCTTCAAGTTGGTCAAACAGAATGTCGTAAACGACGTATTTGGGTTGGT
>NZ_JACAXC010000045.1:0-13906 GCF_013391535.1 Acinetobacter sp. SwsAc4 | reverse complement strand
AGAGGAATAGCTACTCGATATGACAAGCTCAAAAGAAATTATCAAAGTTCTGTTGCTTTAGCCTGTATATTTTTATGGCTACCTTTATAGGGTTAATTATGAACAGTAAATGTCAACAGACCCTAATATGCCATTAAAATTTGGAAGCGTTTTCAAATTTAAGATTTGAAAACGCTTCCATTTAATTTCCTACAGCAAACATACAATCTACTGATATTTTTATGCTATAAGCTATTCAAATTCTTTAAGTCTTGTTTCTGAGTTTGAGTTCTTATGAAGAAAAATGTTTTCAAAACACTAGGTTTATCATTTCTCATTACTTCCAGTCTTTTCACAACAACCGTATTTGCCGCAGAAAAAAAATCTGAACCTGAAAAAATTGAAGTTACACCAACATCTGAAGGCGTGACTCCTCAAGAACTTGCTGCAATTTATGTATTGTCAGAAATCTGCCCAGATTTAATTGGCAAAGATCTAAAATTTAATAAAGCATATGACAACCTCGTCAAATCATACTTATCAAATGAACCAAATGCTGTAGACATCCTCAATAAACGTGCTAAAACCAAAGAGTTCCAAGCTCCTCTTGCTGAAGCGCGTAAAGATGCGAAGGCTGCATCTGAAGATGATAATCGTCAAATTTGCGATGATGTTCGGAATTATTATTCTAAGTAACTGATTAGTTACAATACTGCATGAAAAAGCCGACTTCTACCGTAGAAGTCGGCTTTGCTTTGTCCTAAAATGCTAGGCTCATCTGCTTCACACAAGATATTGGAACACCTAGAATGACTCAAAAAAGCGCTCTTGCTGCATTATTACTTTTGCCAAGCCTTTCATATGCAGCGACTGTCCTACCGTCTCCACCAGAATTAAATAATAAATCCTATGTATTAATGGATTACGAGACAGGACAAATCCTTGCTGCAAAAAACGAAAATGAAAAACTCGCACCCGCGTCTATGACCAAAATGATGACAAGCTACATCATAGAACAAAAACTTTTAAAGGGTGAATTAACAGACAACGAACAAGTCCGTATGAATGAATCAGCATGGTGTCGTGGTACCAGTGCTGAATCATGTATGTATGTACCATTAAATGGGACAGCAACTGTCCTAGAAATGTTACGTGGCATTATTATTCAATCAGGCAATGATGCATCTAAAGCAATGGCCGAACACATTGCGGGCAACGAAGGTACATTTGCCCATATGATGAACCAGGAAGCCAAACGGATTGGCATGGTGAACACCCATTTCATCAACTCAACAGGGATGCCTGCTGAAGGTCATTACTCAACAGCAAAAGATATGGCTGTTCTTGCTCAACACATTATCAAAGATAGCTCTAAATACTACCCGATCTATTCAGAAAAAGAATTTACGTTTAATGGTATTAAGCAAGGCAACCGTAATGCATTGCTTTATACAGACCCAAGCGTTGACGGTTTGAAAACAGGTCATACGGATGAGGCTGGTTACTGCTTAACCACATCAAGTAAACGTGGTCCAATGCGTTTGATTTCAGTCATCTTCGGTACGCCAAGCATGAACGAACGTGCTGGACAGACTCGGACATTATTAGCATGGGGTTTTGCAAACTTCGAGACTGCAAATGTACAACCTGCTAACCAAGTGCTTGCTAAAGCAAAAGTATGGTTTGGTAAAGAAGATAATGTTCAAATTGGTCTTGCTGAAAACTTCAACGTAACCATGCCTAAAGGTCAAGCGGACAAAATCAAAACTCAACTTGTAGTTCAACCTAAATTGAATGCGCCTTTAGCCAAAGGTCAAGTTGTGGGTAAATTAGTTGCAAGCCTTGATGGTAAAGTGATTGCAGAGAAACCACTAGTTGCATTAAAACCTGTTGAAGAAGCAGGCTTCTTTGCTCGTCTAATTGACCATATCAAGATGTTCTTTAGTAACTTATTCTAATTTTAGAATTGCTGATATTAAGCATTCATGCTCTTGGGCATGAATGCTTTTTTATTTTATAATTCATCTATATTTTATATTGATCATACTCATGGCTAAGAATATTCGTCCCTATCTCGATCAAAAACCTGATGTTGATTCAAGCTGTTATGTGGATGACATGTCTGTCATCATCGGTGATGTCAAATTAGCAGAGAATGTTTCTGTTTGGCCTTTTGCCGTGATTCGTGGTGATGTCAATTCAATTCAGATTGGCAAAAACAGTAATGTACAAGATCATTGTATGTTACATGTCAGTCATAAAAATCAAGCTAAACCAAATGGTTCGCCTCTCATCATTGGCGAAGATGTGACGGTTGGACATCATGTGACTTTACATGGTTGTACCATTGGTGATCGTGTCCTGATCGGGATTAATACCGTTGTTTTAGATGACGTGATTATTGAAGATGATGTAATGATTGGAGCAGGTAGCCTTGTGCCACCACGTAAAGTGTTAAAAAGCGGTTATCTATATGTCGGCAGCCCAGTACAACAAGTTCGTGCACTGACTGAAAAAGAAATGGAATTTTTACCTTATTCAGCACGCCATTATGTGAAAGTGAAGGATAATTATATCGAGGCCCCTCCAATCCCTTGATTTATATTGTTAATTATATATCATTCAATATATATCTTTTCTATTTGAATCTATACAATGAATTCTATCGATACTGTTATAAAAAAATTTAATAATTCTCAAGAGTCTTTGGTAATTCAACAGTCAGATTTTTCATTAGAGACTGTTTCACGAATGATTGAAAACAATATCATCGATTTACATCCTCATTATCAAAGAAGAAATAGATGGTCAGATGACAAACAATCAAAATTAATTGAATCTTTTATATTAAATGTACCAGTACCTCCCATATATTTTTCTGAAGATGAATATGGAGTTTATAGTATAATCGATGGAAAACAAAGATTAACTGCTATTCATGATTTTTTAACCAATAAATTTAAATTAAAAAATTTAGATGTATTTAGTGAATTGAATGGATTGGAATTTCATGAACTTCCTGTTCAAATCAAAAATGCCTTAACAGTGCGCCCCTACATAAGAGTAGTTACTTTATTAAAACAGTCCAACCCTGAGTTAAAATACGAAGTTTTTCTTAGATTAAATACAGGTGGTGATTCACTAAGACCACAGGAAATTAGAAATGTTGCATTTGATGGAAGTTTGAATAAATTATTATATCAACTTAGTGACAATTCAATATTAAAGAATAAATTAAAAATTACGGATAGCTCATCAAATTCTTATCGAAAAATGGATGATTTAGAAACAATTTTGAGATTTTTTTCGTTATCTTTTTATTGGGATAAACTACCAAGTCAGACGATTTCAAAAGTAATGGATATTTACATGAGTCAACATAAAAACATAGACTCCTCTAAAATTGACTCACTCAACCAAAAATTTACTAAAACCATTAGTATTTGTAATGAAATATGGTCAGGCAATGCATTTTACAAACCAATATCTGAATCAAATTATCGAGAACAATTTATTGCCCCTTTATACGATGCACAAATGATTGCAGTAAGCTTAATAATTGATGAATTAGGAGAATCCTCTTTACTAAACATCAATAGAGAACTTTTAGGAAAAGAAACACTTACTCTATTTATTTCAGATTTAGATTTCCTAAAATCAGTCACTCAAGCTACAAATAACTCTCATAATATTCACAAAAGAATTACAAGTATTTATAATATGCTTAAAGGTTTAATATAATGCCTACAGCTAAACATAATTTTTTAGAACGACTTTTTACCATTAAAAAATCCTTATATATTCCCAATGTAATTGATGGTTTGCCAACGCAAACAGATCACAACAACATTGCACGATTATTGCGCAACGGGTTAGCTGTGGTCGGATTCGTAGCATTAGAAGATTTTATTAAAAATCGTACAATTGAGATATTAAAAGAAGTTTCAACTTCATTCATTTCGTTTAATAATTTGACTGAGGATTTACAATACCATACAACAGTAGAAGTTTTGAAATCAATATTAAGAATCGCAAGTTATCAAAATACTAAAAGTGATAAAATTAGTTTCATTCAACATGAGACCAAAATAATTTCATCATCATTAGATACCGCATATGATTTAAATAGTTATTCATTTGGTTATAACAATTCAAATATAACAAGTGACGAAATTAAAAAAATACTAAATTCATTCAATATAGCTGATCCTTGGCGAAAGATGACACTACTATCATCAACTATTGGTTTAACATCCTTACCATTAGATAACTCATTCAAAAATGCAGCATCAAGAAGGCACACTGCCGCTCACAACACAGCCTCCACCATTCCCATTCAAGATTTATATCAATACATTCAAGAGGCAATTGCAATTGCATTAACATTTGATGCATTAATTTCTATAGCCAAAATAAAGTTAATACATGAAAATAGTAATTTTATTTCAAAAACAATTACTATTGATAACAACTCCATAAATTTAAGTTTTGTAAAATATGAAAATAACAAATGGAAATATAAACGCAAGGGAAAAACAAAAGCTATTAAAACTGATATTGATAAAACAACACTACTCTCAAGCGTAAGACCAATAGCTCAATCAAATAATGAATGCCTCATCATATACGATGAATCAAATAATATTATTGATTGGCAAACATAGCCAAAAACTCCCAAATTTTGTAGAATACGTTTTTTAAAATCATGGTGCTTTCTATGACCGCTTGGACACCCCATGTCACAGTCGCTACTGTAGTCGAAAAAGACGGACGTTTTCTGTTTGTTGAAGAACACAGCGAAGGCTTTGTACATACCGTGTTTAATCAACCTGCGGGACATGTAGAATGCGATGAGACCATTATTCAAGCAGCGATTCGTGAGACCTTAGAAGAAACAGGTCATCATGTTGAAATTGATCATCTGCTTGGGATTTATACCTATACTCCCCCGATGTTTCCAGATCGTACCTATTACCGTTTTTGCTTTTTAGCACATGTCACCTCAGTTGAAGAAAATGCGCAACTGGATACAGGTATTGTTGGTACAGTATGGATGAACTTAGATGAGCTACAAGAATCAGCACGTGCTAGAAGCCCATTGGTTGTAAAAGTAATTGAAGATGCCCTTGCTGGCAAAAAATATCCCTTATCGCTCATTTATGAGCACCCTTTCTCTCCCTCATTAACTTCTCATTTGGACGCTTAATTAGATGCAACAACGTGTCATCGTCGGTATGTCTGGTGGTGTAGACTCCTCTGTTTCTGCCGCATTATTACTTCAACAAGGACATCAAGTTGAAGGTCTTTTCATGAAAAACTGGGAGGAAGATGATGGTACGGAATACTGCACAGCACTTGAAGACTTAGCTGATGCGCAAGCCGTTGCAGATAAAATTGGTATCAAGCTGCACACTGCGAACTTTGCCATGGAATATTGGGATCGCGTGTTTGAACACTTCTTGGCTGAATATGCTGCAGGTCGCACACCAAACCCAGATATCTTGTGTAATAAAGAAATTAAATTCCGTGCATTCCTCGATCATGCGATGACTTTGGGTGCAGACTTTATTGCAACAGGTCACTATGCCCGTCGTGGTTCAAGCATGCAGAATTCACGTGGCGAAACCTATGCCCCATTACTGCGTGGTGTCGATAATAATAAAGACCAGACTTATTTCTTACATGCGGTACATGGTCGTGAAATTAACAAGACCTTATTCCCTGTGGGCGAAATTGAGAAACCCGAAGTTCGTCGCATTGCAGAAGAGTTAGATCTGGCAACTGCCAAGAAAAAAGACTCGACGGGTATCTGCTTTATTGGTGAACGTCGTTTCACCGATTTCTTAAAACAATATTTACCTGCACAAGCTGGAAAAATTGTTTTAGAGTCAGGTAAAGAAGTTGGTGAACATCATGGCTTGATGTACTATACGCTCGGTCAACGCGGTGGTATTGGTATCGGTGGTATGAAAGGTGTACAAGAAGGTGCATGGTTCGTACTCCATAAAGATATTGCCAATAATCGCTTGGTGATTGGTCAAGGACATGAGCACCCACTCATGCAAAGCACACAGCTTTGGAGTGAGTCGATTGATTGGGTCGCAGGTGAACAGGACATCCCAAGTACAGGATTCCGATGCACGGCAAAAACCCGTTATCGCCAGCCTGATCAAGCGTGTACAATTTATCGTGATGAGCAAACCGAAAATGGTATTCGAGTTGAGTTTGATGAACCACAAAGAGCTGTAACTCCTGGACAAAGCGTGGTGTTCTACTCCGGAGAAGTGTGCTTAGGTGGTGGTGTGATTCACCATACCAATGCACCTGAACCAGATTTTATTTAAGGAAATTGGAAGCGAAGCATGGTGGAGTTACCCTTTCAGCACGCCCAAGCGTTGAATGTTCGACAAAATCGTGCTTTGGCATTGGCTGCTGTGTTTCAAGCAACTCAGCTCACGCATATGACCGCAATGGCGGGTCAGCAAAGTATTGGCGATAGCGGTAATTTTTATTTTGAACTACTGATTAAAGCCAGTCTTAATATTCGCCCAGCCACCAATAATGCCACTCAAACTTTAGATTTTTTTAATCAACTTGCAGATATCTCTCTTGGTTTAAAAACATTAGAAGGTTGTATAACCCAACCTTTTAATACTGCGCCTAAATCTCGTATTCCGAAAATGTCGACAGCTAAACTCCCAATGTCTTATGCAATGGCGTTATTGCAATTAGAAAAGAAAGTTTATAACAATCCTGAATACGTCAAAATTATCGAAACGGCTCAACAAAAAATCCTAAAACAGTTGTCTTTTTTCGATAATAACTATTTGCACCCAAGTATTATTGCCAATTTAGCTCAGACCTATGTTGAAACTGCTGGGCAAATTAATCCACGTATCCTTGTCCGTGGTAATGCTGAAGCTTTTAAAGATATGAATCATACAAATCGAATCCGTGCTTGCCTCTTTACAGGTCTACAACTTGCGCATTTATGGCGACAACTGGGCGGTAGCTCATGGAGTATGATCTTTAGTAAACGTAAGCTTTTACAAGATATTCAAGCTCTTGCTCGTTTGCAGTATCAGGTCGTTTAAACCGATGCTAGAGCAAATTTTTTATACCGTTTTACAACCTCTATAAATCTCTCTTGAGGAATAAATAAAGTTCTGCAAGAGAGACAAACTTTAAGGAATCTGTATGAATGCTTTAACCGCACTCTCACCACTTGATGGACGTTATGCGAGCAAATGCGATGCTCTACGCCCTTTTTTGTCTGAGTTTGGTTTAATCCACGCTCGTGTCACTGTTGAAGTGCGTTGGTTACAAGCACTTGCAAATCGTGCAGAAATCATCGAAGTACCTGCATTTTCTGCTGAAACGAATGCTGCTTTAGATGCGATTGTGACGAATTTTTCTGAAGAAGATGCAAACCGCATTAAAGAAATTGAACGTACAACTAACCATGATGTAAAAGCAGTTGAATATTTCCTTAAAGAAAAAATTGCCAATATTGATGAATTAAAAAATGCGGGCGAATTCATTCACTTTGCATGTACATCTGAAGACATCAACAACTTGTCTCATGCATTAATGCTTAAAAATGGTCGTGAAGTTCTTGTTTCAAGCATGAAGCAAATTCTGAACGCAATTTCTGCTTTGGCAACAACGCATGCAGAACAGCCAATGTTATCCCGTACTCATGGTCAAACTGCTAGCCCAACAACTTTGGGTAAAGAAATGGCGAACGTTGCTTATCGTTTAGCGCGCCAAATCAAGCAATTTGAAAATGTTGAATTATTGGGCAAAATCAATGGTGCAGTAGGTAACTACAATGCTCACCTTTCTGCTTATCCAGAAATTGATTGGGCTGCACATGCACAAGCATTTGTTGAATCTTTAGGTCTAAGCTTCAACCCATACACCACTCAAATCGAGCCACATGATTACATGGCTGAATTGTTTGATGCATTACGTCGTTATAACACGATCTTGATCGACTTTAACCGTGATGTTTGGGGCTATATCTCTCTTGGTTACTTCAAGCAAAAATTAAAAGACGGTGAAGTTGGTTCTTCAACAATGCCTCATAAAGTAAACCCTATCGACTTCGAAAATTCAGAAGGTAACCTAGGTATTGCAAATGCGGTATTGGGTCACTTAGGTGAAAAACTTCCAGTTTCTCGTTGGCAGCGTGACTTAACTGACTCAACTGTTCTTCGTAACATGGGTGTTGGTTTTGCACAAAGCTTGATTGCTTTTGATGCTTGCTTAAAAGGTATTGGTAAACTTGAACTCAATGCTAACCGTTTAAATGAAGATTTAGACCAAGCACAAGAAGTTCTTGCTGAACCGATCCAAACAGTAATGCGTCGTTATAATGTTGAAAAACCTTACGAAAAACTAAAAGCACTTACTCGTGGTCAAGCAATGACACGTGAAATGATGGTGAACTTCGTTAATGGTGATGAACTTCTTCAAGTTCCAGCTGATGAACGTGCTCGTTTAGCAGAGCTTACTCCTGCTACATATACAGGTAATGCGGCTGAACAAGCAAAACAAATCAATGATTTGATTAGCAAAATCTAAGCTGATCATTCAATCATAAAAAAGCAAAGCCTCGGCTTTGCTTTTTTTATTTCTTAATTTTTCTAGTTAAAATCATCAAAATCCCAACGATTTTAACTGATCACCACCCGATTTTTATTTAAAAACGTTTACTTAAATTAAGCCAAGCTTCGACATCATTACGCTTATCAACGCTATCAGGTTGTGAGCCTATCGGGAACCCAACAGTTAATGCTGCTTGCAATTGCATCGCATTTGACCAGTTTAGTCCAAAACCTGCACTACTAATCTGTTCTATATTTTTGCCTGTTAAACCACTCCACTCTCGTGCTTGGTGTTTAACCGTTGCTGTATCGACATAGATCTTCGCTGCAAGTTGATTTTGTGCAGAAGCATATAAACTCTGTCTAAGTTCAGACAAAATGTAATATCCAGTTGAACCACTTAATGCGCTATTCTTATATCCTGCAATATTCGATGCACCACTTTTACCTGCGCTGCACTGGTTTCAATAAAACCACCTGCCTGACCATTCCGACCTTCTGATTTTAAAATACCACTGACGTTGGTTGTGCCTTGTTGCACATCGGCAAGCAAAACAATTTCACCTTTGGCATTTTGACTCAAACGATTGGCTTCAATAATACCGCTGTGATTCACCACGGCTTTGCTTAAGCTATCTTTGGCTTTTGCAGTTAAATAAATTGCACCGTTATTGGCAAAAATCGCGCCACGGTTATCAATCAGACCTTGCAATGTCCCAATTTCAACTTTGTATTCAGTCAGTTGACCATCTTGTAATTTTAAAGTGACTTGATCGGCTGCGGTTAAGTGAATAACACCATTATGTGCCTGAATCTGCCCTTCATTGATGACCGTTGATGCAATAAAAGCAACAACGCCACCATTGGCAATAACTGAGCCATAGTTCTCAACACTGGCAGCATTTCCCTGATTTTGAAGCTTAAATTTCCCACTGACAATATCACTATCGGTGACATTCAATGTTGATGCCACAATCCCACCGACATTCACTTGTGCCGTTTTAGAGAAAATCACACCATTCGGATTCAATAAAAAAACTTGCCCGTTGGCATTCAGTTTCCCCATAATTTGACTGGCGTTACTATCCAAAACACGATTTACTGCAATCGAAGAAGTATTCGGCTGATAGAAATTGACCGTCGCATTTTGCCCAATGTTAAAACTATCCCACTGGATACCTACATTTTGACTATTTTGATGAACGTTTAACGTATTATTATTTTGACTGACTTGTGCCGAGCCAACGGTGACATTACCACCTGTTGGCAGTTGTACATCAGATACTCCTGCCCAAAGTGAGATTGGAAGCAGTGCTAAACTTAATAAAGATAAACGTAGGGTCTGAAACCAAGTTTTTGTCTCTTTAACATGCCCTGTCACCGTTGAACTCTGACCGCCTCGCGAATGACTTCGTGTTAATTCCGAAGTCACTTGCCAACAAGCTAAGTTTTATTCCATACAGTTCTATAAACTTTATTCATTTCTACGCCACCCCAAAATTAATATCAGCGCTAAACTTAAAACTGCCATTTAAAAAAAATGGAATCAAAATATAAGAATTATGTGTTCCCTCTATCATTTTTAATACAATAAAGGCAATTAAACACATTATTTAAAAATATGAATTTTAAATAATAAAGGAGACACACAAAATAATCACAAAGATACATTAATTATATTTAATTTAAAACCCACTGCATTTTTAATTAAGACTAAATCCAATTGATAAATTAATTTAAAGCTCAATAAAATAAGCTTAACAAACCATGTATAATTATAATTTTTGCCAAAATGTGTCAATAAATGTCATTCAATAACATAGCCTTATATTTCGAGAACACCACATCTATATTAAAAATTTACAAAACAACATTAACACTTGGTTAAAAAAACAAGAACAATATCACGAAAATAGCATATATACCTCATATCAAATATATATACTCACCAATTAAATATAAGTTATATTATTTTTAAATAACCCCCTATTTAACACTTTATTAACTCGGTTAATTAAAAATATGAAAAATGTGACAAAACCCTCAATAAGCACGTTAAGCTTTTGTATTTCACTCTTATTATTATCTGGTTGTGGGGGAAACTCTCAAGAAACAACTGATAATAATAAAACTGATTCGGTGACAAATAGTCAAGCAAAGGCACTTACGACATCAGGTGCTTATCCTGAGCCAAGTAAAGATGTTTTTGATTCAAATACTTTGGGATTCTACGATTACGACTTACAGGGTAATACGCGACCTTTACGTAATGATCTTGTCGGTAGTTTTGCAGCAATGATCCAATTTGCACAAAACCATACCGTAGACCCGAATGGTAACGAGGCGAAAAGTATGCCTCGTCTTACCAGTGAAAAAGATGCTCTCCTTTTAGTCACCCCAAATACCGACATGGGTGAGGTACAACAACTGAATGCAGAAATCTATTTAAATAGTCGTTTAATACGTCGTGTTGCATTACAAGAACCCACTCAAATCCCCGCCTCAGATCAATCTAACGGCGATGCTCGCCCAAGAGTTCAATACTCTAAACGCACATGGACAGCAGCCCTTAACTGGGATGAAGTCAAACCGGGTTTAAATATTCGTATTGTAGATCCTGTCAGCCTTAAAAACGGGCGACTAGATGCACAATCGATTGATTTTGGAGCGCCGGGTGAATTAGTGGTTCAAAGCATTCGTTTAGGCATGCTCACCGCACCTCGACAATCTAGCGGTCACTATATGCTGAACGAACCTGAAAAAGCGGGTACTGATTATTTTGAAACGATTCCTGCGGCAAAAATGATCGTCACAAAGTATGATGACATGCAACTGAATCAAGTCATGGTTGCAAGTGGTGTCATTTATAATGACAAAAGTGCAACAACAGGTGATGTTTACAGTGGTGATATGCGAGAAAATACTGCTAAATCAACATTTAGTACAGGAATCAACCTTGCAAACTGGGGTGTAACCAGTGCATCAATGTTAAGCCAAGAGCAACCTCAACTGACTCAAAGTGCAGTCATTCACCATGCTTGGGGTAAATACCAAAATGGTGATGTCAATCACGGCTTAAGTGGTGGTAATGGTATCTTAACACTGATCGATTCTGTGGGTAATGAATTCAGTCATGAAATTGGGCATCACTATGGTTTAGGGCATTATCCCGGACAAAATGCTGAAAACTACTTTTGGTCAGCCCATCATCCTGACAGTGGATGGGGTTATATTGCTTATCGCAACCGTATGCGAGGCAATTTAAACTGGAATAATACAAATCTAGAAAATCGCTTAGGTGGCACACCAATTTTCCAAAATGCCTATACTTACGGCACTGATGCTATGGCAGGAGGTAATTACTCGAGCTCCCTCTCCCGTTTTACTCATTACACGGGTTATAGCACACAACTAAGAATTCAACCTGCATTTGATCGTGCTGTGTGGGATTCCACCTCTCCAACTGGATATAAACGCTGGAACGCGACAACTCGCCAAATGGATGTCACTCAACCTAAAGTTCCAAACTCAAATCAAGTTTGGTACAACCGCCCAGATGGCAATTATTTAAAACCCACTCAATTTGGTGTACCCGTTTTTACCATTTTAGGTGGCTATGACCCAGTCAACCAAATTGGTCTGCTTTATCCTGCAGCACGTGGTAATTGGGGGAACGTGTTTTCACTTCCTCAAGCACAACTGGGTCTTGCAAATGCAAGCTGTTGGATTAATGTCAAATATGCATTAAAAGCTGAGGAAAACATTGCGCTCGCACCAAATCGAATGAATGGAAATGCAAATAAATTGCACATTAACTTGGCTCAAAGCGATGCACCACTCAGCGTTGATTTATACTGTAAACGTGCGAATGAACAAGCCAATAAACTTTCATCGATTGTTATTCCAAGTTATGCCCAACCTCTACCTGCTGCCGTAACGATTGGTAAGGAACAAGGTTATAAAGCTTTACGCAAAGTTGAACTTCCACAATTAGAACAAGCTTTACTCAGCAATCAAGGCAAACTCGTCGCTAATTTATCTCCAAGTAATAAAATTCTTTATGATTCTTATAAGAATTTTAAAAATGAACTTTCAACAACTGCGCAGCAAGAATTAGAACGTTTTAGCAACCAACAAAAACAGCTATATCGCTTAAACCGCTGGGTCAATGTATATCGTAGTGACTTAACAGCGAATGTGACTGCTGCTCATACTGCTTTAAAAAGCTTTGTTGCTCAACTTGGTCTTTCCAATAGTAATCCATTGGCTGGCGCCACTATGTTGATTATGCCAAACATGAATTCAGCGTGCCTCAAGACAGAAATCTCAAGTAGTACAGGGAAACCAAGTGTATACATGAGTGGCAAAAATGGCTGTACAGGTGATAGTGCTAGTTTATGGGTCTATGATGCTGTAGGTAAAATCCATAGCGTACAATATCCTGAACTTTGTTTATCAGGTGCAACCCTTGCCAGCTGTAATAACAGCGTAAACAATCAGGTTTGGGAAACACCTGTAACAGGCCCAACACAGCAATTCCGTCAAGGTAATACCTGCCTTGATTTGAGTGGTGGCGGTGCACCAGCCGCAGATGGTCGTGGTACTTTAATCACATACGGTTGTAGCAGTGGAAATAATCAAAAATGGACGATTACCACAGCTAGCCAAAACTTTATTTTAGCTGCTGCTACAGGGCAAAATTTACCACTCTTGGCAACTGTATTAGCAACACCATAATCGATCAATATATAAAATCACCAACTTAAGATTAGGAAACCTATGTGTTCCCTAGTCTTTTTATATAAGTCAAAACAGGCTATGTATGCTTTGAGCAAATATTTCTATACTTTTACTCAAACATCAAATTGAGAAAATAAAAAAGCCCTTGTAAATACAAGGGCTTTTTTATTTATTTGGCAGAGGATCAAGGACTCGAACCTTGACGAACGGTTTTGGAGACCGTCATGCTACCATTACACCAATCCTCTATAACTGCATGATTAATTCATTTTTGATCTAATCATAAAAGTAAGAAACTTACTTTTAAATTTGGTGGGGGCGAAGAGACTCGAACTCTTACACCTTGCGGCGCTGGAACCTAAATCCAGTGCGTCTACCAATTTCGCCACGCCCCCGATGAATGTGTATATTAGTGATAAACTTTCTTGCTGACAAGCCTTTTTTATAAAAAAACTCTCTGTACACGACAAATTTCATAGAGCCCTTGTCCTATCAGGCTTTTTCTTTCTTAAAATTGCGAGCACTTTCTTAAATTCTTCTTTTTTTCCAAAACCAATCAAACGTAGAATAGCCATCTG
>NZ_JACAXC010000044.1:0-14793 GCF_013391535.1 Acinetobacter sp. SwsAc4 | reverse complement strand
TTCAGATGGCTATTCTACGTTTGATTGGTTTTGGAAAAAAAGAAGAATTTAAGAAAGTGCTCGCAATTTTAAGAAAGAAAAAGCCTGATAGGACAAGGGCTCTATGAAATTTGTCGTGTACAGAGCCTACTTCTAAAAAAAGCGTCATAATCATCCTTATTTTTAGTAAATGGCTCAAAACTCCATCCCATAGCTAAAAATGTATTAATACGCTTAATATAAGACTGCTTTTTAAGTGTAAGATTAACTGCAATGACTTTAGCAATTTGAAATTCCTGATATTCGTCTATTGTTGAATGTGTGTTCAATACAGAATAGAAAGCTGATCGAGAACTTACTTTTCTAGTTCTTTTTTCATAAAACTGACCAAAGCTAATGTTTTTATCTTTTAATTTTGCTACTTTCTTATCTGCTGTCAGCCATGCCCACCAATCATTTATTTCATAACCTTGTTCTGCCCTTAGAGGAAATTGTGGTTCACTCTTTACTAGTTCTTCTAATTGTCCTCCTGTAGGCAATTGCCAGTTTAATAGACCCAAAATATGCCCAATATTCATACTTACAGCATCTTGCTGGTCATATTTATATTGAGTTGCTTTTGGCTTGCCTTGCCACAATAACCCCGTTTGATTATCTAAAATGGCTTCTCCATTATTTATGGTCCACCAACGTTGTTTTTTAAAAAAATTTACTAAAGTATTTTCATTTTCAATACATCCATTCTTTATATTGCTTACTATAAGTTTTTTTAATACTTGCTGTTTAACTTTTGGTAAATAAACATCATACGTGTTGGTGGCTTGACTCATAATTTCTCTGTTCTTAGGCTATTTCCGTTCATCATTATTCCCCCTTATCTCTTTGCTATATAAGGGAAGTTTTTTAATTTTTAAAAATTAACGTGTAGCCACAATTGCAGCTCTTACATTTTCGCCTGCGGCATTATATAAACCCGCAAGTAATGCTTGCTCAATACTTCCGCCACTGCCTGATACTTTTTGATGAATATCATAATCATAACTTTCACCAGTCTCTGGACTTTTCAAAGTTGCCTGATTACTTTGTAGAGTCAAATTAAATAAAGCGAGGCTATGCTCAAGAATTTGCTGTTCTGTTGCAGAAATAGCTTGTTGGGTATTTTTTACCTGTGTTGCTATGGCATCCCAAACCCGTAATACATTATTCCATTGAGATGCGATCGCAATGAGTTGCAGGACATTATCATCACCGTTTGGCAATAAAATACTAGTAAGCTCTGGATGTGACTGTACTTGTTTTAAAAAAGTAAATTCAGATTCAAGTGATTTTGCCCAGTTAAATGAGCCAATCTTCTGATTTAAATGTTGGATTTCATTATTTAAATGTTCATTATTTTGTGTAAGTTTTTGCTGTTGTTGATTTAAATCACCAATCTGTTGTTGTAAATGACTAACATCTTGTTCTTTTCGCTTAAATAAATCCAAAAGCCCCATTTTTTCTTTTTCCAATTCCTTATTGATATGATTAAGCTGATTTAATTGCTGACGTAAAACATCATTATCGTGTTCCATTACATGGATACGTTGTTCAAGCTCTGTCGATTTTGAGTTTGATAATAAATGATTTTCCGATTTTGTATCATGTCGTATAGGAGAAGTATCATTTGGGGCAATTGTTTTATCGCCAATTTTGCGTAATAAGCCACCCAATTTTTCTTTAAACACGTTGTCGTCCTCAGTTAATTGCTCTACACGTTCAAGAAATTGAATCATCTCTTTTTTGGTTGGCATGTTGTCATCTTTTGCCATAATCAATCCAACGCCCCGACTAAAGATTTAAATTCCTGATGAACTTGTAACGCATTATGGTTATGTACCAATTCTCGGCATAAATCCAAAATTTTATCCTGACTTTCTTCTGACAGTGCTAAAAATTGACGTTTCTTTTGCTGCACAGTGCTTAGGCTTGGTGAATGGTAAGGTGATGGTACAGATGGCGTATTGAGTACCCCAACAATCATTGCCAACTCATCAGGACGTACCACATTCCAGAAATCTTTAAAAATGACAGGTAGAAAAACCAAAAGGCTTTCTAAGTCAGGCTGCTGCAATTTTTGCAATTGTGCTCTTGCATCAAAAATATGTTGTTGTAACTGCTGCTTATCATTTTCAAGTTTATTCACTTGTTGAGCCAAAGCTTGCTCTGCATCAGAACGCATTAATGCAAGCTGCTCTTCAATCTGATTTTTTTCCTGACGCAAAGCAACTAAAGCCTGCTGTTGATGCTCAATACTGTTTTCATGCCAAACCAATGGCAAAATATGATCTTGTACCCATAGGTAGTCTACTGTTTGAGTATCAAAAAATACCTGTTCGATATTCAATATTTGTAAAGCATATTGATAAATACTATCCCAATTGAGTATTTGCCACGTCTTACAGTGATATTCCTGTAAGTTCTTCACAGCATCAATAAATAGTTTATCATGCCCCTGTTGGTAAAGCAGACTCACTTTTACTTTTGCCAAGCCATCTTTTAAATTCAAGTTAGCAGAAATATCGCTTAATACATCTTTTAAGCTACTCGCCTTATCCTTGTGTAGATATTGCTGACCACCCTTAATTTGAATTAGCTGCCAGGGTTCTGATTGCATACTTTGGTATGCAATCAGATGTTCTTTAAATGCCAAAATACATAAATAATGTTGTAGGTCATCGTTAATAGTGACTTTTTGTTTACTCATGACGATAGGTGTCCAGTTCCTTGTAAATGTCTGCATTGGTTTTTTCTGGATTGATTGTCTTTTCTGCTTCAACCAATTTCGCTTCCACTGCATTACGTTCATTTGATGAAAGTTTGCCATCAAAGTATTGAACAACATCAGATATATTTTCAACTTTATCAAGAAAACTTGCTAAACGATCGCCTGTAAAATAATCAGGCGATTCTACTGTTTTGGTTAATAACCCAACACCATCTACACCAAATTTTTCTTCATACGCCCATGCCTGCGTTGCAATCCCTGCAAGTTTTTTGTCAAGGTCGCTAATTTCAGCAGAACGTTTTGGGTCAAGTTCAAAACTCTTGATTGCCGCTGAATACTCCTGATAGGTCGCATAATTTTCTGGGCTAATGCCCGCTTCTTGCGCCTGTATCGCACGATCACCAATATCATCCGTATCTTCGTCAGGTTCTTGTACACCCAGAATCTTGCCAATAATATCAAGGGCTGCAACAACCTTACCTAAAGCTCCCGTAATTGGAATCGCAACGGCTAAGGCTGAAAAGAGTGAACCCGCATTACTAATCACACTACTAATTCCTCCCATAATACTGGAACAAGCACTGCCAATTGCTGAACCAATCGAAGAACATGCACTGCTAATGGCTGAACCTACACTGCTCCAAAATCCCATTTTATTTCTCCTGAAAATGTTTCTTTACGTCATCAATACTATCTATATTGCCCAACTCATCCTGCATCTGATGAAGCTGAAACTCCTTTTTTTTAGCCCTTAAAGCAGTTTTTGCATCTTTATCTTCAAGTTTAAAGTTACTCATCTCAGCGGTATATTTTTTATAGGTTGGGTCTTCTTCTTTTACTTGATTAGATGAAGAACCAATAGCTGAACAAGCACTACTAACTGCTGAACCAATACTACTCCAAAATCCCATAGCATTTACTCCATTTAAATAGATTGAATTTGTTTAAATACAAGTGAGATATCATTCCAAAGAGGACGCTTATTCTCACTTTCAATCGGAAAGTTATCACCACTCTTTGGGTCTGCTGGTAACTGGTTATTATTAATTAATCTAAATAAAATATCGTATAACTGATAAGCAGTTTTACCATCCGTATAACTTTTATCTCTAGACACGGGTGCAATATCTTTAAATAAATCTTTCAACGCCTGAGTTTGAGTAATCGATGGATACTTACCTTTGAGATTATCCAAAGAGCTTACAAGACGATTAACCCATTCCTGACTTGGGCTAATTACCCATCGAATCATTAAATTCAAAAATTTGGTTGCATCCACAATATATTGATTAAAAGTTTCTACCCCTAACACATTCCAGTCTTCACTCGCTGATAAATTGGGATAGAGTCTTGCTCTTTGTGCAAACATGCGTTGTTGCCCAAGTTGCTTAATGATATCAACGTCTATTTCAGGTGCATTGGTATCATTTGGCGTGTGTACTTGTACCCTGACTGCTTCATGCCAACCTGCACTATAGACAATCGCTTCACCTGCAGTCAGCAAGGTTAAAAACTCTTTTTGCTCATCATCTAAACCAATCGTATCGCCAATCGCATGACGGTCATCAGCAGCGAATAGTCGATGAATAATTTTGGTATTGGTATTTTTTAAGACTTCTGGTGTCAATTTATTCGGAATTTGATCAGCAATAATCAGACCTTCACCATATTTACGGACTTCGGCTAAAAGGTTAGCGAATAATTCTACACCCAAACGTTTAGAACTATCTTCCCCACCTTGTGGTTTAGATAACAAACGGTGTGCTTCTTCCAATAAAGTGAGATGTTGAAAACTATGGTCTTTTTTATGACGTTGTTTAACTGCTTCAGCCACACGCCCAATCAGCAACCCCATCATTAAACATTTATCTTGTTCATCTCGTAAATCCTCTAACTCAATCACAACTTTTTTATCAAGCATCTCATTGATGTCAATCGAATTACGAGTATTCAGCATCCGACCTTTTGCGCCTGTAGTTAAATTATCCAGACGAGAGATCAATGAGCCTTCATATTTTTCTTGTAAATCACGACCAAAGTTTTTCGATTTAATCACTTCTTTTAAGGTCAATAATACTTCGGAAAAAATTGGAAAACTTTGTCCCCCACAATTCCAAGGGTCAGGATAAATATAGTTTTCATCATAATGAATATCCCAGCCTTTCTGCTCATAACTACGAACAATTGCTTCTTCAATCAAATACGGCATTGAGGCTTCCATTGGAAATACTGCGGCAAATGTTGCTTTAAGCATGTCAATATGACCTGATAAAGGCTCATTCGGTAATAATTCAAATGGATTAAAACGAAATGGTGAAACTTTTTCATTACCCAAAGTATAATATTCAATTTCAGGATGATGCTTCGATAAGCTACGATATTCAGTTTTAGCAGGCTCAATAACCAAAAAAGGTAAACCTGAGTTAATCAAAATCTGTTGGCAAGTGGTGGTTTTACCTGCTCCTGTAACCCCTGAAATAAAAATATGCTGATTGAGTAATTTTTTATCTAAACGCACTACATTATCTTTGAGCTTACGTCCATGCTGCACCACAACACCCAAATCAAAACCATCTTTTGGATTTACTGGATTTACTGCAAAATCAACATTTTTGCGTAATTTAATGCCTGCTACTTCACGACTTGGTAAACCTGCCAATAAAGAAAGCTCATTAGCATTAAGCCATGTTGCTGCGGAAAATACCTGTTTAGCCTGTGGGATACTGTGAATCAATGCCAGTTGATTACTCATATTTGACTGTGGCAAACGCTGTACTAAAAATAGATTATGAACTTGTTTTTTTTGTAAAGAAAAATCTGTTACTTTAAGTGGAGAAAAATGCGATTGATTGCCCTGAAAAACGGACACCATCGCACGAGATAAACGATTATAAACGACTGGTGTTGGTGCAGCTAAATAGACTGCGGTACGGAACATACCTTTACTACGCCCTAAATCAAAACGCTCAATCAATTTGTCATTGATATGACTTTGTACACGTTCAATCTTTTTATTCACGTATTCAAGGGTATCTGACTTAGAAGAACCTGTATTTGTCCCTTGAGTTGTAGAAGTATTATCTGAATCGGTTTTAGAAATAGATTTTCCTGTATTTTTTCCTAATGTTGTAGATTCATTACTACTTGTTCCTGTAGCTTTAGATTCAGAGGTATTATCTCCCCAACTTTTTGAAGTACCACTACTCCAAGAACTACCACTTTTACCATCAGATGAACCTCCTCCCGTATTTTTTCCTTTTTGACGGGTAAGTGTTTCACTATCACCTGTTCCCTCGGTCTTAGAATAGCTTGTTCCAGAGTTTTGAGTTAAACCATGACTGGTACTGCGCCCAGAGGTACTAGAATTACTTTCGCCCTGATTAAAACCCAACTGTTGTGAGTGTTTAATGTGTGGATGTAAATCAGATGAAAGCTGTAATAACTCATCAATTTGCTGATTAATCTCAAATTCCTGTGCAGGCTCAGCCACTAATAGAAGCTGCCAGACCTCACCTGACAAACCACGAGCAAGACGATCTATCCCCTGTGTAATGTTCTGTCCAGTCTGTGATTGCTGGTCGATACTGCGAGAGGGTACGCCATGCAACAACCCAAAATGTATCGATTCCTGTAATGGTTGAATGATTTTTACAGATAAATCTTCGCTGCTAACTTTTTCCAATTGCACACCCGTCAGATTACCCTCTAACTGACTGGTTAGCAGTTCGCTATATTCATGTACACCCGATTTTTGAACCTTATTTACCACCCCTAGATAAAGTTCAATCCCTTCCGATGTACCTGAAATATAGTATACCCAACAATAATCAGGATGATCCAAACAGGCGATAACATTTTCAAGGTCTTGTCTTAATGTTGCTTCCTCTTCAGCAGAAAGCTCAGTAATACGGAAAAAACGAGCATTACCATTATTAAGCTCAAATTTTTCATTCCATTGATGTTTATTCAAACTTAAAACTGGAGTATTACTCCATCCTTGTGTCTGAGATAATTCACCAATAAAAGCCCCAACATCATCTTTTAAATCAATTTTTAAATTTTGCTTATTTAATACATTCATCGTTTATTTCCCATTTTAAAATCTTGTTAATTTATAAACATCATCTTACATTGAGCTGATTTTCCCATCACATGGCTATACTCTATTAAATATCCAGATATTTCTTTAATCCCCATTCCATCTCATCCTGCAAGCCCTCTGGATTCACAATTTTTAGATGAGGAATCCAGTATCGGACTAAAGGTAAAATCTGGGTATGATGCGTAATTCGACTAGACAGTAATAAGCCACCATCATCCAGTTTTTTAATGACTTGCTGTTCAGGCAAAAGTGGTCTTTGCTGAAAATGCAAAGCGACATCCGCATGAACCGTTAAGATAATTTCCTGCTTCTCCTGACCAAACCAGATACTTTCTTCATCCTCTAGTTGAGTCAAAATTGTTGAATCAGGTTTAAAGCTTAAAAGTTCATGAGGGTGTGGCGATAATTCAATCCGACTTAAACGATAGGCACGCAATACACCTTTACGCACTGCTGCCAAATACCAACAGCCATGATGATGAACTAATTTATAAGGTTCAACGACACGAGGTTCACCTTTATAAAGGAAACCTATTTGTTGATGTTTACGAATGGCTTCACCAAATACTTCAAATAAGGTTTTAAACTGTGCAGCATCTTCAACGAAATAACCTTTGGCATCATAAACACGACTATCCAAAAGCTCCCGAATAAAGGAAACATCAAGATTTGGATATAAATGACGAATCCCAGATATACGAGCAAAAGACTGAATATCTTTTAGTTTTAACTTACCTAAGTAGGTCGAGTCTAAATAAAAATATTTGCCCTCTCTTTGAATAGGCAAATTACAGCTTTCCAACCGTACTAAATCACGTCGAATGGTTTTTGGGTGGGCATCATAGCTTTCTGCAAGCATATTGATGGTTAATTTTTCCCCTGAGTTTAGCCTTGTAAGAATATCAATCAAACGATTGGCTAAAGTCTCATTTTTATTTTGTGTATCCTTTTGCATAACAACCTGTATTTTTTATTTCTGACGTTACAGCAATTATTCATTTCCAAGGGACAGGTTGTGTCCATTTAACGATACTTATTTGATCAAAATACATTTTTCTATTTTGGTAAAAAATTAAATATATCATAAATATGCGTGATGACAAGAAGTATCTATAAAGACGAAATGCTTGCCTTACAGGACTAGCTTAAAAGCCAGCGTAAGTCACAAAATCTCATCATGCACAATCTTGTTACACGTATAGCACGACCTCATTCATTTATATATAAAGTTGAACAAGGCGAACGCCGTTTAGATGTAGTCGAATATATTTGGTACTGTATCGCTCTAAACATCGATCCCCGAATAGGAATCGAAGTTGTACTTGACCATCTAAACTATCCTAGCCCAAAGCAAGACCTTTCTTAACATCTCAGGCGTTTTTAATAAAAGCCAAAACGTTCGATAAAGTATAATACAAATCAATAAATCGAGTACGTCAAACTATGACCTACTCACAACTTTATCGTCTTAATTTTCCTAAAAAAGACGATTACACTTGGCAAAAAATTACTTGAGTACATCATGAGTCAAGAATCATCGAAAGTTATCAGCCGACAATGGAAAATTATTCAATTTTTATTGGATAGCAAATATGTGAGTACCGCAGATATAGAAACTCATTTAAGAAATCAAGAAATTGATGCTACGCAGCGTACTATTCAGCGTGACTTAAATTTACTGGAAAAGTTATTTCCTCTGGAATGTCGTCGTGACTGTATGCCGTATAGCTGGCGTTGGAAACGGATTGAGACTACAGTCAAGGGACTCAGCATTACTCAAGCCCTTATTTTACGGTTAGTCGATGAGGAACTCAGCGATCTTTTGCCTGAGCACACACTTGCTGAACTGGCTCCTTTATTGCAAAAGGCAAAATTAATTACATCGAATGCAACAATGTCCAATAACGATACTAGTCTTTTAGACATATTTAATCGACCTCGTGGTGGGCATCCTGGCTTTGTCGAGCCATCCATCATCGGTGAGCTTATTCATGGGATTGGCAATAAAGTGTCAGAAATTTATCGGGATACTTTTAATATTGATGAAAGAGAGACTCGCAAGGTTCTTCAAGAGTTGGTAACAATACTAGAACAGTATGAAATGCCCGAACTGGCACAAGCACTGAAAGAATAGTACAGATTTCAGGTAATTGAATATTTTTATCAAACCAGTGCGTCAAACTAAGACTGACTCCTTTTGGTTCAGTCTTTTTTTAAATGATTTATCTCCTATAATCATCACTAGATTAAAAATCAATTCGTTATAAATAGTTATACTTATACAATCAGGGGTTTAAGATGTTTCAACAGCAACAAACACTCATTCAGGATTTACCAAAAATTCAAAACCTGTATGAAAAATACCAGCTTGATAGCAACAAATTTCAAGAACTGACAAAAAATAGTCAGAACTTTAAAGTCCGCATTCCTTTGATTGGTGCATTTAGTGCAGGAAAATCTTCATTAATTAATGCGTTACTGGCTCAAAAACTATTAGCGGTTGAAATAGACCCAGCCAGTAATTTGGCAACAGAAATCAGTTTTGCAGAAACAAATCAAATTTTAGGGTTTAAAGATAATCAGTTTGTTAAGGAATTATCCTTTGAACAATTAAAATCTCAAGATTTTGACGATTTGGGGGCAAATGGTCATGTTGAGGTCAAACTCAATAATCCACTACTCCAGTCTTTACCCCATTTATGTTTAGCAGACTTGCCAGGATTGGACTCTAAATCAGAGGCACATAGTCAGGCAATTCATCATTATCTCGGACGTAGTCTTGCCTACTGCATTATGGTGAGTTCTGAGGAGGGTACACTCAAGGAAAGTATTAAAAATTTTCTTGCAGAATTAGCCCTACATCAAGCGCCTGTACTGGTCATTATTTCTAAAAGTGACAAACGTTCTGCCGAAGATATAGAAGCAATTAAACAGCAGGTCAAACAACAGGTGCAAGCAATCCTACCACCCGATAATTACCTGAATGTGGTCGCTGCTTCTCGTAAACAGTTTGATACGGTTATCGCTGCTTTACAGGAATTGGAACAACGTATTGAACAACGTTTTAAAGAAACGGTGGTCAAGCAATCCATAGATACGATTGCGACTTTGCAACAACATATTGAAGTTTTAAATAATCAGGACAACCTTGATCTCGAAAGTTTGAAGTTAAAACAAACTGAGATGCAGGAGGAAATGCAGCACTTCCAACAAAAATTAAAGCAAGAGCATCAACAGATTAACAGCCGTTTTAATGATGTATTGTCACAGATTACTCAACATATCCGTAGTCGTTTAACAGGTGAAACTGATAGTTTCGCGAATAGTGTGCTTCATCAAGGTAGCGACATTCAACAACAGATTACCTACTCTGTGCGTATTGGCATGACCGAGGGTATGGAGCGTTACTTTAAACCGTTGGTGGAAAAATATTTACATCGTATTGAATCAGAATTACCTGAACAACTTAAAATCAATCAAAATTTTAATTTTGAGGCTTCTGACAATGATGGATTGAATACAACAATCTTGACTGGTGCAGCAACTCTACTTCCTATCGTGCTAAGAAGCTTCCCTTATGCTGCGGTGATTATTCCAATTATTACCACAATTTTAGGAAAATTTATTTCCGATAGCCAGAAAGAACAGCAACGGGCTGAACAACGTGAGCAAGCTCGCTCTTATGTGCAAGCAACCCTCATTCCACAAGTTATGTCACAAGTAGAATTAAATTTGCGTCAAATTTTAACGGCACAGTTACAACAGGTTGAACAAAATGTGCAGCAGCAAATTGATGAAAAATATCAACAGGCTCAACTTGCCTTAGCTCAATTGGCGCAACAACTACAACAAGGTGAAGCTGAACAGGAACAACAACGTGCTATCTATCAACAGGACCTCACAACGCTGAATCGGGTTCTTCAAGCACTGAATCCTTAATTTTTAACGAGCAGATCTTATTTATATTTTTGCAGTATAAATAAGATCTGTCAGACAACACATCATAAAATCAATAGATTGGACTTTAAAATGTCAAATATACATACCGATATTCAAGACAGATACCAACAGCTTAAACAATACTTTAAACAGAATATTACCCAATTTAAAACCCATTTACCTCTGAATCAGGCAAATCAACTGGGGCTGGATTTTCAGCATGAGTTAGAGCATTTCTATAAACTCTGTGTCTCACCTCAGCTCAACAATCGTTTTATTATTGGTATTGGCGGCGCATTTAGTGCAGGAAAATCCAGCTTTCTCAATGGGCTATTGGGACAAAAACTACTGAGTGTTGAAATTGATCCAACAACCTCTATTCCAACTTATTTGGTACAAGGTACAGACAATCGGATTACTGCAATTCTAAAGTCAGGAGAAAACCAAACCCTCTCAACCGAGCAATTTAAAAATTTAACCCATCATGCTGAGCAGGATGATAGGGCTTTAATCGACAGTATCGATTTAATTATTGTAGAGCAAGCTCATTTTCCTTGGCAAAATTTATCTTTCCTCGATACGCCAGGCTATAGTAATACTGAAAGCTCTGAGCAAGGAAATTGTGATGCCCACATCGCCAAAGTTCAACTCAATGATGCACAACGGATTATTTGGCTGATTTCTGCGGATCAAGGTGTCATTTCTGAAAGTGATCTACAATTTCTAAAAACACTAAAAGCCGATATTCCCAAACTGATTATTATTAGCCGTGCTGATAAAAAGACTGAAATTGATTTAGAACTGATTCAAACTGTGACGGCTCAAACACTCGCTCAACACGGCATTCAAGCGGAAGCAGTACTCACCTATTCTGCTCGACAGTCTCAAGGCTTTGATCGTTCTCGTTTAAATCAATATTTAGAAGACTGGAATGCTCAGCCACAGATTTTATCGGTACTGGATAATTTTGTTGAATATTTTGCAGAAATTAAAACCCATCTTTCTGAACTGCATCATCAAGTGGATTTGGATAGTTTCCAGAAAAATTTATTTGAACAAATTTATCAATTAGCACAACTAGCAAAAGTTGATATTGAAGCACAATGGCAACATTATTTAGCGCAACAGTTTGCGATTGAACAGCAACGTCAGGAAGCACTTGCCCAATATCAGGCCGAACTTGAACGAGAAGCCCAAGCAATTGCTGATGAACAGGAACGTCAACGCCAAGCCCTTGAAATGCAGAAAGCACAGGATTTATTGGCACGAGCTGAACAAATTAAAAACCAAGCCCAAACTGTACAACCTACTCGTCGTTCATTGGAAAGTATTTTGGAAAGTTATGAAGATGAAATTAGCCGCCCAAGTGCAGGCAGCTATTTGATTGATGATATTTACGGTGTGCGTAAAAAGGTTGATAAAGCCATCAAAGCCTATGCTTTTGAGGGTGATGGTGAGTACGGTAAGTATAATGATGATCCACTGGTGTTAATGGATACTACTACCATTTTTAAAAATGCTGAAAATGGCTTATTCCTTACCCATAATGAACTGTATTGCAAAGACATGCTTGGAAAGCGTTTTGTGACTCGACTCAATCAAATTCGTAGCATTCGTTTTGACCGGGATGAGTCTAAGCTCTATGTGAATGGTGATGAACGACTGTATGTTCCGCAAGATAATCTTAAAAAACCAATGATGGCTTTGGTTAAGGCGGTTAAGGAATATTTGGATCAGTAGAGTTTTGGCTTCGACAAGCTCAGCCACCACATCGGGTCGGTGAGCTTGTCGAACCGCAGCTATTCGATTGGACTGGCTAAAATCATCTTTACAATGAATTATCCATTGACCCAATTTTCAATTTGTAAAGCAGGCACTCGCTCAAACTCTTTTGTATTATTCGTAACGAGTATCAATCCTTTACTTCGAGCATGAGCAGCAATATGTAAATCATTCTCACCAATAGGTGTGCCTATTTTCTTTAAATGTGCCTTGATATTACCGTATTGAATTGCAGCATCTACACCATAATCCAAAATTTGTAAGCGTGATAAAAAGTTTTCGATGATCTTTAAGTTTTTTTCAGGCGTTTGGCTATTTTCTGCACCGAAAATTAATTCTGCCACGCTAATGCTACTGATACACAGTTGAGTTGAAACCGCATTAAATTTTTCTTTTACTTCAATCGGTCTTTGCTTCATTGTATAAATTACAATGTTGGTGTCCAGCATATATTTCAACATTTAGAATGCTTCTCGTTCTGTTGAGATTTGCTCACCACGTTCAAAATCAGCAGAAAGTTGTAGATCAGGATCATCAAAAAAGCTATCCCACACTTGTTCTACGGGACTAATCACACGTTCCACTCCCACCATACGGACAAAGACTTTTTGAGTGGATTCAGAAAAGCGGTAAATACTGGGTAAACGCACGGCTTGGGTACGATTATTCATAAAAACAGAAGTCAGCATGTTTGATACTCCTATGCTATATACATAAAGTATATAGCATGTTTTTATTGTATTCCACATCAATAAGGTTTTCCAAAATAATATTTTAATTTCGATAAGTTCAATTTAGATTACCTATCGAAATAAGTCAAAAATAAACTTTCAAATCACTCTATAATATTATTAATTTTTTTACAGAATTTAAAAGATTTGGATTCTCTAACAAATTTGCTCTGACATTTCGATTTATATCTTTTGCCAATTGAAGTTGTATATCCTCATCAATATTTGGATTGGTTGCTAAACACTCTCTCAACCAATCATCTTTATCTTGAACAAATTGTAATTGTACAGATTTACTGATACGATGATTTTTAGCAAGATAGCTCCTAGCATAGTCATCATGGAATAATCTTAGTTGCACTTCTTCTGTCAGATTAGGGCTTTCAGCAAGATTTGATCTAATAATATTTCGCAATCCATAACTTCCTATTTCAACTAATTTTAGTTGTGTAGTAGCACTTAGATTCTTGTTGCATGACAAAGCACTACATAACTCTTTTTGATAAGAAGTTATAGAGTATTCAGTTTCATAAGGATCAAATTTAGCCATTTCTAACTGTATTGATTCAATCAAATTAGGATTTTTAGCTAATTGTCCAAGATAATAAGAATTTCTTATTTTATCCATTTTATAACTTTGAAATAGTTTTACTTGCACTAACTCAACTAAATTAGGATTTTCTGTTAATTTAGAGGCATCATATCGTGTATCCTCAATAATTTTCAATTGTATTTTTTCATGAAGCTTTGGGTTTTTAGCTAAATCATTAATATAACCATCTACTAAAAGTTTTAATTGCACATCATAATTAATACTTGGGTTAGCAGCTAAACAACCTTTCACAAATCCATCCACTTCTTGCAATAAAGCTAGTTGTGTTTCTTTATGAATATTTATATTTCTAGCTAAATTAGCTTTTACAAATCGATCCTGATCGTGTAAAAATATAAACTGAGTACTCAAATTAATACTTAAATTACTTGCCAAAATTTTTCTTATATTTTCATCAGAATCATTTGCAAATATATTTTGTATTTCCTCGGAAATATTTTTATTATTAACAAGATTGATTTTAATTTCTTCTGTTAAATCCTGCATCAAAATTTCTTGAGATGCTTTACAAATATTTTCATTAGCTGCCAAAATTATCTGAACCTTTTTATTGGAGTTTTTAGCCAAAATAATCTGTATGTCCTCAACAATATCTGTATCTGATGCTAAGCATATATCCATATCAAAATCATCTTCATTTAAAAACTTTTCTAATACTAAGTATATTTTCTTATTAATAGACGGATTATTTATAAGGGTTTTTATAACTTCATTACTTTTATCTTTAGCTAAAATAAATTGTATATTTACTGCAATATAGGACTTACGCATTGACGGATTCAAAAAAGTATTAAAATAGTTTATAAAGTATCTGTGATCAGACGAACTAAACATGCTTCTACAGCAACTTGTACATTACCCATTTATATGGGCTTTCTCATGA
>NZ_JACAXC010000043.1:0-20976 GCF_013391535.1 Acinetobacter sp. SwsAc4 | reverse complement strand
AAATGTATATCGTTGGCAGAAGAAATTATTTAGACCAATCATCAAAGACTTCATTGATGACTTTATTCTCGATAAAAATCATCTCCTACCACAGAGAATCTATAAATAATAGTGCGTAAGTCCTATAAAAAAAGGTTCAATTACTTTACTGAATATTTAGGGTCTGTTGACACTTACTGTTCATAATTAACCCTATAAAGGTAGCCATAAAAATATACAGGCTATAGCAACAGAACTTTGATAATTTCTTTTGCTTTAGCTTGCATATACATTTGGTTACCAGGATGAAATGTCAATAGACCCTAATCATTTCATAAGTATTATTTATAAATAACAGGCATCTACAGGTTTTTTTACAAATGATAGTCTGTAAGAAAAAAATCACCTTTTTGTTAATTTGCGTGTTCAAGTCGATATTTTTGTAGTATTCTTTCGTGAAGATTGTCAATAAAACCGTACAATTTATCAATAAAAAATCAATTTTACATTTTTTGTGGGTTCTGAAACATGATAAGCCGATTCAAGAAAAGTGCTGTCTCAAAAACTTCATTTATCGCTTTATTAGGCTTATTTATTGGATTTCATAGTTCTATTGCATTTGCTCAACCGAAAGCAGGAAGTAACATCACAAACATTGCCAGTGGTGATTTTGAAGATGAACAGGGCAATCTACAAACCATTAACTCTAACCCTGTGATTCTGACCGTTCAGGCGATTTATTCACTGAGTCTACAAAGCAATCAGCAAAATATTGGTACGATTGGCAGTAAATTAAATTTTCCTCATGTGCTGACCAATACGGGGAATATTGCAGATAACTACAAGCTTGCTTTGACACAACTCACAAATGACCAATTTGATCTGGAAAATATCGCAGTTTATGTAGATCGGGATCAAAATGGTGAACCTGATGATAATAACAATTTACTGAATAATGCTGTTCTGCATGTGGAAGCAGAGGAGTCAGTTGCTTTGGTGGTCGTGGGAAGTATTCCCAAGAATGTTAGCACAGGAAATATAGCGAACTTTAGTCTAACTTCAACCAGCCAACTTGACCCAAATCACGTTTCTGCGACGGTTTCAGATGTTGCAAAAGTGGTTGATGATGCGGTTATTCAGGTCACAAAATCTCAAAATATCAGTACTGGTAAAACAGGCACAGAAATTACCTATACGTTCACCTATAGCAATACAGGAACTGCACTAGGTCAGTTACTGGTTCATGATACTTTACCGAGCGGTGTTAGCTACCAGACAGGAACAGCCGAATGGAGTAGTGGGACAGGTCCACTCACCGAAGCAGATAGTAATAATGAGGCTGGCAGTACCACTGATACCGTGTTGACCTATAAATATGCAACTGGTGAAGTTGAATTTGGACTAACAGGGATTGCAGCATTAAGTAAAGGAACAGTGAGTTTTAAGGTAAAAGTTAATCCAAATGCAGCGGAAAAGATCAATAACACTGCGAACTATAAACAGTATAAAAACAATACAACTACTTTATTGAAAGACACCAACACCAATACTGTTATTTTTAATGTAGAACAAACTCTGGGTGTTATTCTAAATAAAATGGCAACGAGTACTGCTGATGGAGGCACGAATGACTTGTTCTCCAAACCAAACACATTTACTGGTACTGCCAAAGAGGTTCAGTTTGAAAATTATGTCTGGAATACGGGGCAGGCAACAGATAGTTATAATCTTACAATTGATAAAAGTGTAAATGTGCCAAGTTGTGCGATAACCCGTTTATATCACTCTGATGGAAAAACTTTGCTGACCGATAGTAATGCTGACGGTGTGGTAGATACAGGTTCGATGGCAGCAGGCGCATCGAAAAAAATTGTGCTTGGTGTTTATTTTCCTGCGAATTGTGTCACTACAGAGACGTTGAATTTTGACATCACAGCAATTTCTACTACAGATACGGCAATTAAGAATACGACTCGTGATCAATTAACCAATACTAATTCTGTCGGTTCTAGCGACTTGTACAATAATGACGGTTCAGGAAATGGTATAGGTGCTGTTACATCAGCTGGTGGACAGGCATGGGTAAATAAATCAGCAGTTAGGGGGGGAACAGCCGTATTTCCTTTGGTTGTAGAGAATAAGAGTACGGTAACCAATAGCTATAATTTATATGCTTCGGCTGCTGAAATTGATGTCAATAGTATCAATACCAGTTTGCCTGCCCAGTGGACAGTGAAATTCTATGATACGAGTAATGATTGCCAAACCCTAGGGAATGTAATCAGCAGTACTGGCAATGTAGCAGCAGGTGCAACCAAAAAATATTGTGCTGTGGTCAGTGTTCCCACTAATACAGACTTGGCCAATCTTCCTATTTGGTTTGCGATAAAATCACCAATGAATGCACAGGCGGATAGTATTAAGGACCAAGTTGATATTATTCAGAGACAAATGACACTGGCAAATGATCGGCAGGGTCGGGTCAATATTGGTGGGACAGTTGTCTATTTACATACCTTAAAGAATACAGGGACTGTGGTTGAGGGGAATGCAGCAGGCCAGATCACGTTTAGTGTTATTCCGCAAAACCCAAATGATACCTTTACTTATACTTTGTATCATGATGCCAATAATAATGGTGTGATTGATGCGACTGATCCAATGATCAATGATTTATCCATCATTACAGGTGGCTTGGCACCCCAAGCCTCAATTCAACTTCTCTTAAAAGTTCAGGCACCAACAACGGCAACCAATGGTATGTCTAGTGTGGCGAATATTGTGGTGAAAGCAAACAATACCATTCAGGGGTTGGCCTTGGCTGATATACAAAATACTGATTTAACTACAGTTGATCCAACACAACTACGCTTAACAAAAGAACAAACTAAAGATGAAAATTGTGCCTTAACTTCGGTAACTGTAATAAATGCAGTGTATGGAAGTACGCCGCTTCAAGTAAAACCAAATCAGTGTGTGACCTACCGTTTAACCCTTAAAAATGAAGGGGCAACTTCTGCCAGCAATGTCGTAATCAATGACGTTGTGCCTGCTTATAGCAATTTACGTACAGGTTTACCTCCTTCAATCACGCAGGGGACAGTGACTGTAAATACAGATCAAATTGCAGGGAATGTGGGTACGCTTGCACCGCAGGGGCAGGCTGCCATGTATTTCTCCATTCGGGTAAGCCCATAAAACAGAGCGGATATTAGAGCATGAAGATGATCAATACACTCAATCATAACCGCCCAAAACTGTTTAATTGGGTCTTGACCTTGCTGTGCATGTTGATGATCCAGCAATCGGCTTGGGCTGCAACCAACTCGATCATCAGTAACATGGCAGTTGGTGAGTACAGCGAAGAGGGTTCAACAGTTGTACAGGTAGCACGTTCCAACTTGGTGCAAACCACAATTTTACCTGTGTACTCATTAAATTTGGAGGCGGCAAATAATAAGAAAGCTGTAGCTGGGCAAACGATTTATTTTAATCATATTCTAACCAACACCAGTAATGAGACAGACCAATATACTTTCGCTGTAAACAATAACCTCACTGGTGATGATTTTGATTTTGTGAGTAGTAGCTTGACTGTTTATTTGGATGCCAATAATGATGGTGTCCCAGATGGATCGCCAATTACAGGTTATACATTGGGTGCAGGTCAGTCCGTTGGACTGGTTGTTGCAGCAAGCATACCGAATACGATTGCCACAGAAAAATTTGCAAATTTAACTTTGGCGGTGACATCTGCGAATGGTGCGAGTGGAACAAATAGCAATGTTGACAAGGCAACTGTAACTGACCAGTCAACTCTGGTGGTGCGTAAAAAATTCTCTCAAATCACTGCTGCAAATGGTGATGTGGTCACTATACGTCTGGATTATCAAAATCCAAGTAATGTTGCTACAGGTAATATCACTTTAACGGATACTCTGGATTCAACCTTAACGTATCAATCCAATAGTGGTGAAAACTGGAATGGCACAACCGTCGACCCTGCAACAGGAGCAAATGATCCTACTGGTATTAATTATTATGTAAGTTCTAATGTTGTGACTGCTGTATTGACCAGTATTCCTGCAAATTCGATTGGTTATATTGAATTTAAGGTAAAAATTAATAAAAGTATTGCAGGAAAGATTGAGAATTTTGTCAATGTGACAGGAACAACGACCGACAAAACAAATACTGCAATTGTAAATGTTGCTCCAGTCTATGCGGTCACAATCAATGGTAACGTTAGTAATATTAATGATAGTAATCCTGTGACTGCAAGCACTGTTCAAGGCGGTGAACTTAAATTTACCAACTATGTCTGGAATACAGGGAATACCGCAGATCGTTTTAATCTGACTTTGACCAATAATAATTTTCCAGTTGGAAGCCAAATTGAGTTATATCGTGCCGATGGTGTGACACCATTATTAGACAGTAATGGTGATGGTATTCCTGACACGGGCCTGTTGGCAGCTAATACCAGTATCCCAGTTGTGGTCAAAGTTCGTTTCCCAAGTAGTTATACGGTAAGCACACCTACAGCCTTTGCGGTTTCTCCTCGAGCACAATCTGTAGGTGATGGTAGTAAAACCAGTACCATTCAAGATCAGGGTACTTTAACACCTGTTTCACAATTGGTGGATTTAACCAATAGTCCTGAAAATACAGGTTTGGGTAATGGTGCAGTTGAGAATAATAATGGTTCTGCATGGAAAACAATACTTGCTGTGAAATCCAGTAGTAATTCTGTTGCAGGTGGACAGGCAATTTTCCCATTAAAAATCAGCCATACAGGTGTTGGAACAGAATATTTACTCAGTGCCAATGCTAGCAGTGATTTTTCCAGTCTAACTTTACCCGCTGGTGTTAATCGTGTGCGTTTTTATACGTCAAGCAATGGAACAGATTGTAGTGTTTTAGGCAATGAAATTGGCAAAACCCGTTACTTAAATGATGGGGAAACCCAACTGGTTTGTGCGGTTGTTGAAGTGGATAAAGTCAATAAAGACGTGACTGTACCAATTTATTTTCGTGTGATCTCAACCAGCTTTGTTGGTACGGATAACCCTGCTCAGGATACAATCAAAAACGCAGTGGAGATTCAAAGTGTAAATGCCAAGCCTCAATTGGAATTTACACCAGATTTACATGGTCAGGTCGCACCATTAGGCACTGTGGTCTATCGTCATTTACTAACGAACCCTGCTGCTACAGACTTTACGGGGAGCTATGGTTTTATCATCAACAATAGTGAGTCTAGCTTTAACAGTGTACTATTTCTGGATGTCGATGGGGATGGTAAGTTCAGCAGTGGGGATTTAAATATTCGTACATTGGCGGACTTACCTAATGGCAAAGTGGCAGCTCATGAGCAAATTCAACTCTTACTACAGGTCACGAATGTTGTAAATAACAATGTCAATCAGGCGAATACAACGGTTGTGAACTTAACAGATAGTAGCAATCAGGTTATTGCTTCTATTAAAGATGTGACCACAGTCAAGCAGTCACAATTAACCCTGACAAAATTGCAGGCACGAGATTTTAATTGTGATGGTACAGCCGATGAAACATACACAACAAATGCTTTAACTATTGGTAAGCAAAGCAATGGTCAAGGCCAATGTGTCTTATACAAGGTTATTTTAAATAATTCAGGCGCCACAGTGAATAACTCGTTTACCTTTAGGGATATGACACCAGCGTATACCGTGTTATCAAAAGTTCCAACCTGTACAGCATGTAGTGGCACAACAGCTCCTGCTTTAAATAATGCAGGTGAGCTAACAGGAACTTTAAATAGTGTGGTGGGCGGTCAAAGTTACGAATTCAGTTTCGGGGTGCGCTATGTGGGGCAGTAATTCAATGGAAAAATTCAAGATGATGAAACTGGCTAATCATGCTGTTCTAAAACTTTTGATTTTGTTTTTTTCACTGGTCAGTAGCATCAGTATTGCTCAGGCTGCTTATCAGCGTAGTTTTATTAACCTGAGTTTTGAAAGTCCTAAGATTGCAAATACGGGTAACGCCTGTCGTGTTTATATTGACAGTACCAAAGTTCCTGGTTGGTTAACCACACATCCTTATTATCAAGAAGAAGTCAATGGAACATGTACTTATACTGCAAGTGGTAGTGGTCAGATTATGGAACTGTGGTCAGGACCTCGGGGTATTGGGGGGGGGAGGCACAGGCAACCTGGTTGCTAAAGAAGGAACGCAGTTCGCTGAATTAAATGCCGAACGTCTTTCAGAAATATCCCAAAATATTTGTTTGGTCAATGGCGAGCAAGTCAATTGGAGATTTAGCCATAATGGACGAAATACCAATCCTGATACCATGAATTTTCGTGCAGGTACGCAACCAGTAGTATCAGTCGCAACTGGTACAACAGGGACGGGTAATATAACGTCATGTAGTGCTGGTACATGTAATCCTGTGCAAAGTAATACTGTACCTGTGGGAAGTACAACTCGATGGGCCGATTATAGCGGAAGCTTTATTTATACTGGTGCAACAGGACAAACAACCATTGGTTTTCAGTCCACTTCGGGTTCAGGAACCTCAGGGAATTTTTTGGATGGTATCCAGATTGAAGTCAAGCCGATTATTGAATTTACATCTGCTAATTATTCTGTACCCGAAAATGCCGGTAGTGTTCAGCCCATACAGGTAATTGTGGTTGGAACTGTGCCACCAGCAGGCATTCCACTGACCTTTACTGTTACTGATGGTACAGCACAGCTAGGTACAGACTATAAAATTAATGGTGGGGTGGCCAATACTTTTACTATCTCAATACCCGCAGGTAACTATGGAAGTGGTACACCTTATATCCTGAATGTCCCTGTAGAGATTATCAGTGATACCGTTCCTGAGCCTGATGAAACTTTTACAGTTACAATCAATCAAAGTAATGCATACCATGTCATGTCTTCAAGTGGTTGTGGTGCATCAGGTAATGGCACGGCAACCTATAAAATTATTGATGATGATGAACCTCAGGATGTGGATGTAAAAATTGAAAAAACTCAGCGTAAAGGAACGAGTGGATCATTTCAATCACAACCTCTAATGGTAAAAACTAATGATACAGTTCAGTATCAGTTAGTGATTACCAATAAAGGAGAACGTGCAATTAGTTCTACAGGGGTAGCTAATTTTCAGGATGTCGTTCCAAATAATTTTAATTCAGTTTCTATTGCTGTAGCTGCCACTAAAGGTGGAACAGCAACTGCTTCTGATAAATGTACAGCAAGTTTATCAGGAAACACCTTGTCAGGTACTTTTAGTGGTCCTAAAGGAGCGACTTGTAGCGTTACTATCTCTGCAACAGCAGTGTCAGGCGTTGCCACAAACACGGCAACAGTGGAAGCTACTGCAAATAATGATATTTTTCGTGACGACAACACCAGTAGTGTACAAACTACCATTGCCAGAGCTTTGATTTATTTAACTAAATCTAGTGTGGGGGGACAGGTTCATTTGATTTTTCTTTAACAGGCACAAATAAAACCAGTGCGACCGTTGTTACACAAACACCAATTGATCAATATCAGGTTGACGGTGGAACAATATTTACAGGTCAGCCTTTTGCAGTCACCTCGTCATCAGAGGGTGTAAATATTTCAGAAACAAATGTGGCTGGTTGGTCATTACTGGGTGCAACATGTCGTGTTCGAAATGATGATGGCACGTCTGGTGCGCTTGTTGGCACTCCACCAAGCTCAGGAACGGGTACAAAAACTTATTCCTTTACCTCCAATCAAATTAACAATAACCCAAATATAAACTGCAATTTTACCAATATTAAAGTGCCAATTGTCAAGATTGCAAAAGAATCTCGTGGTGGTATAGGTACATTTACTTTTACCAATAGTAATTTATCCAGTGCATCGACAAATGTGGCAACCTCCTCCTCAAGTTCTTCCACTAATATTGGTAAAGGTACTTCTGCTGCTTTAACGGTGAATGACACCTTTTCAAATGTGACGATTAGTGAACCAACTGTATTGACGGGTTATGTATTAAAGGATGCGAAATGTACTGATGCCAATAGCTCTATTACAGGAAATATTGGTGAGTTTGGGGATTTAAGCGGGTCAACGCTGACCATTTCATCTGGTCGACTAATTACTGGTGGAGCAGATATTACCTGTACATTTGTTAATAGTACGCCAAGTTTAACAATTAAAAAAATTAGCCGTGGTGGGGTTGGGAAATTTGATTTTACTGCAACTGCAAATAGTGGCATCTTAAATCACTCCGTGACCACAACAGTTCCAGAAGCTGCCACATCAGGTACAACCCAATATTTTTCTCCAAGTTTATCAACTGATGTGGTTCTAACTGAATCGAATATGCCGACAGGATATCGGTTGACCGATGCTGTATGTACGGGTATAGGAGCAAGTTCAGTCACTGTTAATAAAACAAATGGGACAGTCACTTTATCCAGAACGGGAATTGCAGCAGGGGCAGATATTGTATGTACTTTAACCAATACCCTTACGACGCTCACTTTAATCAAAAAATGGGAGAATGCCTTAGCTGGTGATAGTGCAACCGTGAACAGTGTTGGCTTTACCACAAATGCAACAACAGGACTCTCAGTTGCGGATGCCACGGGAGCAAACTCTACAGCAGGTGCACCAATTATTGTTCCGCTGGGCATGCTTGGAACAACAGGAAGTATCATTGAGGCATTTAGCAAAGGCGATGAAAATGAGTATGTGGGGAATCTCGTCTGTACTGGCAACACTACGCCTTTAAATGGCAATAAATTAACGATTAATACAAACGATGCAGCCATTATTTGTACCTTAACCAATAGCCGTAAAGACTTGGTTCTAATATCAGGCAAAGTCTTTAATGATAATGGCGGCAGCGTCAGCAATATATTAAGCAATGCCTATAATGGAATCATTGATGCAAATGAGCAGGGCATTGCTGGCAGTTCGCTTAAACTTGCCAATTGTTCTGGTGTTGACCTCAATGTTGTATCAATAAGCAATGACAATGGGGATTATCGTTTTAAAGTTGAGAAAACTGTTCTAAGTAACCCATTCTGCATTGTGCAAACCAATTTACCTGAATACACCTCAGTTAGCGGGGTAAGTCCAACAGGAACGTACAGTCGCAATACGGATACGATTACTGTTCCAAAAACCACAGCCACAAGTTATCCAAACAATAATTTTGGTGATGCCAATCTCAATGTGGTTTTAACAGAAGATGGACAACATACCATTACCGCAGGTGAAGTGACTGATTATCCACACCGTTTAAGTACCCAGGCCCCTGTTTGGGTAACACAGTTGAAACAAACCCAACCAAGCTCAAACAATGATCAACCTTGGCAGGCATTGGTTTATCGAGATACGAACTGTAATGGTACTGTTGATGCTGGTGAGACAGTATTTGATCCAACACCATCTGGCACTGTTTTATTACAACCAAATACCGATATCTGTCTTGTTCAACGAGTACTTTCGCCAACTAATATTTTTGCTGGTGCACAGCATATTGGAACGTTACAGGCAAGCTATCAGGTCAGTTCACTTAACATTTCCAAGCAGACCCAACAACGTCAGGATGTGACACTAATTGGCAGTGCAGGATTAACACTGACAAAAAAAGTACGTGCAGTAACCAGCTGTTCTTCAACTCCGTCTGATTCTTTAGGCTTTTTAGTGAATAACCAGGCCACAAAACAGCAAAATCTGGAGTATGAGATCACCTATAAAAATAATAGTGTGAAGAACCTACAGAATGTCAAAGTAAAAGATAGTTTACCAACTGGTACTAATTTTGGCAGTGTAAGTTGCCACCTAACACCAAGTGGAAATACTTGTAATGCAACACGTTCTGGAGAAGTTCTTGAATGGACTTTAACAGGTTTGCTAAAACCATCAGCCACAGGAACTTTAAGATTTTGTGTTAGTCAGTAAACAGAACCTATCACAGATCAGTAGGTTGAAAAACATGCAAAGGGCTTCGGTGAGGAAAAATGGTATGCAAGTTGCTTTGGCTTTAGTTAATGTAATGTTTTTTGTAAAAGTGTGAAATAAATCAAATAAATTTGTTGATTATTGATATACTTTCATAAAAATGGTTAACGTTTTTTTTGGATGGTAAATGTACTGTTCAAAAATAAAAAAAGACGAGGAATAATTGAATGGCGTATTTGAACAATATGTACAAGAAATGTTTGCTTGGTACTGCGGTTCTTGTTTTGGCTGGAAGTGTATTCGCCGAGGCTAAAACGACAAAAGAGCCCGTTTCAGTAGAACTCAAAACTTTCCTGATCGGTGCAGGCACTGATGGGAAACCAACTTCAAAGCTGGTGACTAAGGTAAAACCAAATGATGTAATTGAGTATCGGGCAACCTATACCAATAACACCACTGGAAAAATCAAGAATCTGGCAGCGACTTTACCGATACCTGTAGAAACTCAATTTTTGGCGAAGTCTCAGCCAGAAAATGCTGAAGCAAGTACCGACGGTACACATTTCGCCCCAATGCCTTTAAAACGCAAAGAGGGTAATCAAATGGTGAATGTACCGCTGAAAGATTATCGTGCATTGCGTTGGACCATTGCGGAACTTCCTGCTGGAAAGTCTGTAACGGTTTCAGCTCAAACACGCGTAAATAGTGAAAAAACTAATTAATTGGCATTTTACATATAAGGGGTAAAATAATGTCAAACCGTCTACAACTTACACAACTTGCGGCTTCTATTGCTTTGGTTGCAGGTAGCGCAGCTTTCATTTCATCTGCACATGCCGCTGCACCAGCAGCAGGTACAAATATCAGTAACGTTGCATCTGCAACCTATACCGATAGTACGGGTGCAAGTAAGTCTGTAAACTCAAACATTGTAACCACAACAGTTTCACCTGTTGGAAGTATTACTTTGGTTGCAAACCGTACCGCAACTGCCAACCCGAACGCCTTGGTCTCTTTATCACATACCTTAACCAACAATGGTAATAGTAGCGATATCATTACTTTAAACGTGGCTGATGTTGTTAATGGTGCTGCTGGTGATGACTATGACTTTAGTGGTCTTAAAATCTATCAGGATACCGATGGTAATGGTACGCCTGATGGTGCGCCAATTACCAGCGTAACCTTGGCAGCAGGTCAGTCGGTTAACCTGATTGTTGAGGGTGTTACCAATGCATCGGCAGCCGTAGGTGCAGAGGGTCAATGGACGTTAACTGCGAGAAGTGGTCGGACTGATGTTCTGACTGGTGGAGCACTCATTGCCAGCAATACCGATACCGTGACCATTATCAATGGTGCGGTCATTAAGTTGGACAAATCTGCCAGTGCAAGCTTAATTGATGCAACCAAAACTGCTCCTACTGATCGTGAAGTGACCTATACCTTGAATTATACCAATACAGGGAATAGTGCAGCATCGAATTTTACCATTGAGGATACAATACCTGCTGGTTTAGAATACGTCGCAGGTTCAGCAAAGTTGTATGGTAATAATCAAACTGATATTCTGGATACGGATGGCTATCGATTTATTGAGACCAACCCAGGAAGTAATGATGGTAAAGGCAAGGTCAGCTTAACGGTTGCATCTTTGGCACCAGGCAGCTCAGGTATATTGACTTTTAAAGTACGTGTGCCGCTAAATGCGCCTGTAAGCGTAATTGAAAACACTGCATATTCTGATGTAGATGGTCCAGGCACGGCATCGTCACCTCAACCATCTAACACGCACCAACTGGAAATCGCAAAAATTTTCAAAGGTACCATCAACGATAGTGATACCAATAACTATGCCGATGCTCCAAACCTTGTTGCTCCTTTAGATAACCAGATTACCATTGCTAATCTACTCCAGGGTCAGGTTGCTGTGTTTGGTACAGCAGCAACTGAAAAGATCGTAATCCATAACACAGGTAATTACGCCGATGAGTTTATGGTTTCAACCAGTAATGGTTCTTTGCCTTCAGGTAGTGTGATTACTCTATATCAGGCAGATGGTGTAACACCATTTGTTTCAACAGGTACCATTGCTGTAGGTGGAAAGTATGAGCTGATTGCAAAAATCACCTTGCCTGCATCCTATGCAAATGCAGCAAATCCAAACCTTACAGCAACTTTATTGGTAAAACCAAAGTTAAACCCAGCTCAGATCGCTGATACTTTGGATTTGATTATTACCAGAGTCACCCCTGCAACTGTCGATTTACATAACGGTAATACGACCGATCAAGATGGTACTGGTGCGGCTGTTGGTTCAGGTAAGGATGCTAATAAATATGCGAATGAAGTATCAGTTCTACCAGGTAACTCGGTAACATTCCCATTACAGGTAGACAACCTCGGTTCAGTAAGCGATAACTTTAATTTATCCCATAACTTGCCAGCAGGTTGGGATGTGAAATTCTATATTGCAGATGCAGCAGGTACTGGCCCAACAGGCGCACCAATTACCAATACAGGTAATCTTGACGCCCTGACAGGTACTAAAAAACTGGTAGCTGTGATCACACCGCCATTAGGTGAAACAGCAGACGATAAAGAGGTACTGTTAACGGTAACGTCGCCAGCAACAGGTTTGAGCGACACCATCGCAGAAAAACTGACTGTTCAGGCAGACCGTAAACTGGTTCTAAATCAGGATCGTATTGGTCAGGTTGCACCAGGGGGTACAGTTGTTTATAAACACACTTTAACCAACAATAGTAACTTGGTTGAAGGTGCAACCGCAGCGGGTATACCATTTAGTTTAACCAGTTCAAATACTGACTGGGCAGCCAGTTTGTATATTGACAACAACAATGACGGCTTGATCGATGCGAATGATACGCTAGTCACAGGAACTGCTCTTACATTCTCTGGTAATACTGGTATTGCCAAGGGTGCTACAGTCAACTTACTCGTTAAGGTTCAGGCACCAAGCAATGCAACTGTGGGTACACAAAACCCAGTGGTATTGACGTTCTCACCAGTTCAGTATAATGGGCAGAATCATCCAGTACTTACAAACACTGACTTAACCACAGTCACTGCAGGTCAGGTACGTTTGGTGAAAGATCAGGCTTTGGTTGATTGTACAACAGGTACTACAGCTTCATACACACAAGCAAATGTGAATGCAAAACCAGGCGAGTGTGTGAAATATCGTATTACTGCGACCAATGAAGGTAATGCAACAGTGACTGATGTTGTGATTAGCGATAATACGCCGTCATATACAACGCTCAAAGCAATTGCAGGCGTATCTCCTCTTGCAACAAGTGCGACATTACAGAACCCAGCAAACTATACTAATGGTTATACAGGTACGGTTTCAGCACAACAATCACCTTTAGCACCAAATGCAAGTGCAACGCTAGAGTTTGTCATCAAAGTTAATGAGTAATACTCATTAACATGATCTAATGTAAATCAATAATTAAAGATGTGAACATTTGCCTAGGCAGGTGTTCACCTCAAATAAATTTTAAAATTTTTTAGACTATTTAGTTGAAGGGTAAGCGCTGTGCTACAACAGAAGCAATCTAACGCATTCCATAACATGACATTCATGTTATCAACGTTGACAGTATCAATATTGTCAGCGCAGTATGGTTATGCAGCGAATATGCCTGAAGTGGGTAGCTCTATCCAAAATATCGCCTATGCAACTTATGTTGCACCCGATGGTAAATCCCAACAATCAGTTTCTAATTCAGTCGAAGTTAATGTTTCAGCTTTGTATGCTATTACTTTAACTACCCCACCAGTACTCGATGTTGAACCTAGTGTGCGAGTAATATGGGCCAATACTTTATCGAATAATAGTAATGCACCTGTTAATGTTCAGCTAGAAGCATTAACAATTAATGAATTAAATAATATTAAAATCTACATAGATAGCAACAAAGATGGTCAATTTGACACGAATGATCAACAGTTAACAACTAATGTAGCTTTACAAATTGGCCAAAGTGTCAATTTGTGGGTTGTTGCTACCACAAGTTCAAATTTAACAGAAGGTCAGCAATTTAATTTACCAATTAAAGCAACAGTTGTTGAAGATACAACAGCAATTGCAATCGCTACAGATAGTGCAATTAGCTATGGTGCAAAATTAGTTGCAACTAAAGAAGTACAACAAAAAACTTTTGAGCCTTCTGCAAGTGCAAATTATGACTTAAATTACACGCTCAATATTAGCAACGAAGGTAAGCAGCCAGCTAGACCAACCGATGTCATGGTGGATGGTCAAACAAAAAAAATGGTTTTGTTGGTTGATGATTTACCACCTAATACAACATTTAAATCTGCTTTAGTAAAAAATACTCAAGCAAAAATTTTATACAAGCTTGCCAATAATAGTTATAGCACTATTGCTCCAAGTGACATTACACAGATCAACCAGCTTGTTGTCGGTTTTCCACAAATTGCTGCAAATACATCTGAGCAAGTTGATCTTGTTGTTAGTATGAACCGCAATATTGCAAAAACCACAGTAAAAAATACTTATAAAGTTTCGTATGCTGTCACTGATAGTCAGAAAGATGTGTTATCAAACGTTGCATCTACTTTAGTTAGCGGCTCATCAGATATTACAAATAATTCGAGTGATTTTAAAAATATTTTGGCAACTGGTAGTGTAAATAAGCCACTGAATATAGAAGCTAAAAATGCAAGTTGTAATGCTGATCGTTATATTCCAGATCGTGTGAAAATTCGAATTAAATCTACAAAAACAGATGATTTAGAAGAAGTTATTGGTATTGAAACTGGACCAAATACAGGTGTATTCCACTATACATTACCAACAACTCTTTCAGATAAAGGCATTCGATATGATGCAGTTTTGCAGACACTTAAACGTGATAAAGTTGATATTAGTTTAACGGATTGTTTGGATGCGCAAGGCCAGTCAACAGGAACGATTACCGACATTAATACAAGTGTGTTAATGGATCCTTATGGTACAGTATTTGATGCTAAAACGGGTTTACCTGTAGCCGGTGCTACAGTTACTTTATTGGATCAAAATGGTCAACCAATTGGTGACAATGTAGCATTTGAAATTAATCCTCAAACAGGTGATAAGATTTCTATTCCTGCAAAACAAGTGACTAATAGTGCTGGTGAATTTATCTACCCACTGGTGAAAGCAGGTACATATAGTTTTATTGTAGACACAAACACTATCCCAGGTGACAAACGTTATACTTTTATTAGTGATCGCAAGGTATATTCAAGTTTCCCAGCAGATAAAGCAGTTGATTTAAAGTGGTCTTATGCAGGGCAATTCACATTAAATAATGGTGACCCTGCACTCAATATTGATATTCCAATTGACCCTGAAGTGGATAATACGAATTCATCTTTATTTGTAAAAAAAGTTGCTTCAAATAAAACTGCTGAAATTGGTGAATTCGAAGAATATACAGTTAATGTTGCAAATCGTGGAACGGCAGATTCAACGAATGTTTCAATTACAGATACACTTCCTCGAGGCTTTATTTATGTTCAAGGCTCAATGCGTGTTGATGGTAAAAAGGTAGAAGATCCATTAGGTGGTAAGGGACCTTATTTAACACTTGGACTAGGTACACTCACTCCAAATAAAGAAGTTAAAGTACAGTATCGCGTTTATATTGGACCAAATGCACTCAATGGTGATGGTATCAACCGTGTTCGTGCCAAAGATGCGAAAGGTGTTGAGTCTAATGAAGCATCAGCAAAAGTAGAAGTTACGCCTGGTATGATGATTTCTGACGGTTTTATTGTTGGTAAAATATTTACTGACTGTAATCGGAATGGCGTCCAAGATGCTGGTGAAATAGGTGTTCCTGGTGTTCGTATTTATCTTGAAGATGGTAGTTATGTTATTACTGATAGCGAAGGTAAGTATGATTTCTATGGAATTAGTGCAAAAACGCATGTTTTAAAAGTCGATCGTACAAGTTTACCAATTGGTTCTGAATTAGTATTAATGAATAATCGCCAAGCAGGTGATCCAAATAGTCGTTTTGTCGATTTAAAACGTGGTGAATTGCATCGTGCCGATTTTACGATAGCTGAAGGTGTTGGTCAATGTTCAGGATCTTTAATTGAACGGGTGCTAGAGCGTAAAAAACGTATTGAACAAGAGAATACAAATTTAGAGCAAATATTACGTTCTGATTTAAGGATTGATCCAATTTTTTCTAAAGTTACGGATGTTCGTGGACAGCCATCGAGTGGCTGTATTTCAGCCGTTGGAGTTCAGGCGAATTGTAATCTTGATTTTTCAAAAGAACAAATTAAAGAAATCAAGCAAATACAATTTGAACCCGAAAAGTCTGGTGTTCAAGCATCTAGCGCTTTACCAAGTTCTTCAACTCTTGCTATGCCAAAGGAAGAGTCTGTAGATACTGTTAATTCTGCCAAAATGATTAATCTTGAAGCAGCTTTAGAAAAAGCTGTGAATAATCAACTAGAAATTTTAAATCTTAAAGATGGGCAAGTATTGCCTTATCCTCAGACCTTCATTCAAGTTAAAGGTGCAGCAGGCACTCAGCTTGAGCTCTGGGTAAATGGCACACAGGTTTCTGAGAAACGCATTGGTAAACGTGCAATTTTGCCTGATTTACAGGTTGCAGGTCTGGACTTTATCGGTGTCGATCTTGCTGTGGGTAAGAACAGTATTGAAGTTCGTCAAGTCGATATGATGGGCAATATTCGCGATACCAAAAAGGTCAATGTGGTTGTGCCTGACCAAATGGATAAGCTGTTACTTGAGTCAGCCAAAGTACAACCGCAAGCCAACGGTCGTGATTATTTCAATGTAACCATGAAAATTGTTGACCGTAATGGCACATTGGTTTCTAGCCGTACACCTATTACGCTGGATAGCTCGATTGGTAAAATTGGTTTGACGGACCTTGACCCGAAACAAGCTGGTATTCAGGTATTTGTTGAAGGTGGTACGCTTGTTGTTCCAATTCAAGCGCCAATTGAAGCAGGTGAAGGAACACTGTCGGTTGAAAGTGGTATTTTCCATAGCAGTACACCAATACGTTTCTTACCTGATTTACGTCCGATCATCGCAGTTGGTCTGGTTGAAGGTTCTTTTAATTTCAAAAAGTTTGACCCTAAAGAATTGAGTGGTATTAATTCAAATGATGGTTTTGAAGAAGAATTAAATGAGATTTCAGCTTCAAAAGACGGTAAGCGCAATATAACGGGTCGTGCTGCATTATTTTTGAAAGGTAAGGTAAAAGGTGAATACCTGCTTACACTTGCATATGATTCAGATAAAGATAAAAACCAAAGATTATTCCGTGATATTCGTCCAGATGAATATTACCCAGTTTATGGTGACTCTGCTGCCAAAGGCTTTGATGCTCAATCTACTAGTAAATTGTATGTTCGTGTCGATAAAGGACGTTCATATGCAATGTATGGTGACTACGTAACACGTACTGAAAATGATGAGGGCTTATCTTTAGGTCAATACAACCGTTCATTGACAGGTGTTCGTAGTACAGTAGAAGCTGATAAATATAAAGTTACTGCGTTTGCTGCACAGACAAATACACAACAAGTTGTGAATGAACAACGTGCCATGGGGATTTCGGGTCCTTATAGCATGGGCAATATCAATACCGATGATGTGCTTGCTAATAGTGAAAAAGTTGAGGTGGTTACCCGTGACCGCAATAATCCAGGCCTGATCATTTCGCGTAGCACTTTGACTCGTTTTACTGATTATGAGATTGATACTTTCAGTAATAGTATTTATTTGAAAGATCCAGTTCCAAGTGTTGATGCTGACTTAAACCCAGTATATTTACGAATTACAGTTGAATCTGATCAAGGTGGTGAAGAATATACGGTTGGTGGTGTGTCTGGTTCTGTAAAAGTCACCGATAAAGTTAAAGTAGGTGGTTCTTATGTGAAGAGTAATAACCCGCTAACTCAAGATCAGTTAGCAAGTGTGAATACTGTCGTTAAATTTGCCAATGATAAAGGTAAATTCATTGCTGAGTTTGCTCGTTCAGAGAATATTAATGATGACTTAAATTCATCGACGTCAGGAAATGTGAAACCAGATGCAACTGGTAAGTTATCGGGTGATGCTGCACGAGTTGAATTAAACTATTCTTATAAAGACTTGGAGATGAAAGTTTATCATAACCAAGCTGATAGAGAATTTTATAATACAGCGGCACCTATTACTGCTGGTCGTAAGGAAAGTGGTATAAAAGGGCGTGCGCAACTGGGTAAGATCGGTTTGGCAAAACTGGAGGCCATCCGTACTGAAGATTTGCAGAGTGGTTTCAATCAGGGTGTTTCTGCCAGTATCGAACGTGCGATCAGCCGTATTGTCGCGGTTGAGCTGGGTCTCAAGTATTACGATGAGTCTAAGAATCCAGCACTGTTGGGTGCTTCACAAACAGCGCCGTATCATGGTTTAACCGCACGTACAAAAATCACCACACAGCTTCCTTGGCAGGGTTCAAATGTTTTTGCTGAATATGAGCAGGATGTTTCCGAAGCTGAGCGCCGTATTTTTGCCTTGGGTGCGAATTACCAGATTAATTCAAAACTCCGTGCTTATGGTCGTCACGAATTAGTTTCAAGCATTGGTGGTCTTTATGATCTGAATAGTAATCAACGCCGCAATGTAACAGTATTCGGTCTTGATAGTAAATATAACAATAATGGAACAGCCTTCAGTGAATATCGTGTTCGGGATGGTATTAGTGCGAGAGAGGCTGAGGCAGCAATTGGTTTACGTAATCGATGGGAACTTGAAAAAGGTTTTTATGCCAATACGAGTTTTGAGCAAACTAAATCATTATCAAATGCCAATAACTCAAATTCTGATAGCACAGCAGCATCTTTAGGTATTGAATATTTAAAGAACCCTAACTGGAAAGCTGTTGCTCGCATTGAAGCACGTTGGACAGATCAATCAGATACGATATTGAACAATTTAGGCGTTGCTTATAAATATTCGGATGATGTGACATTATTGGCAAAAAATGTTGTTAGCCTAACAGATAGCAAAAATGAGAGTAGCGGTGATCGTTTAGTGGATCGCTTCCAATTAGGATTGGCTTATCGTGATACAGAACACAATCGTTTTGATGCACTAGCTAAAGTTGAATATCGTTATGATGATAATAAAACTGATTTAAACAATCCGTATCTTAAACATGTTTATATTTTCTCGAACCATTTAAATTATCATCCAACACGTGATTTTACCTTGTCGGGTCAATATGCGGTGAAAAATGTGCAGGCTACATTCTCTGGTTTAGAGTCTACAGGTATGACACACATGTTCAGTGCAAGAGCTATATATGACATCAATGAAAGATGGGATGCAGGAATACACACAGGTGTATTATGGTCTGATATGAGTTCAGGGCGTCGAGTTCTCGTGGGTGGTGAGGTTGGGTATCTCGTTGCAGCAAATCTATGGTTGTCAGGTGGCTATAACTTCTCAGGTTATAAAGATGATGATCTGGTAGATAGTGATACTACAATTCAGGGCGCTTATGTTCGTTTTAGATTCAAATTCGATGAGAATCTATTTGCTGGTAATAACGCTGGAATAAATGCTTCGAGAGAACCATAAACATGAAATATCTTCACAATAATTTATATAAAATGTGTTCTTATTTTTATATAGGGGTTTCTGCTAGTTTGCTTGCAGTAAGCACTTCTGTATTTGCTGAGTCTGCATCTGAGCAAATTATTGTTGGAGAGCAATCTAGTTCTTTGGTACAAGATGTCAATCAACAGAAGCCTTATAATCCTAAAGATAAGCAAGTTGCGGCATTACAAACACGTCTGATACCTTATTTAAAACCATCTGAAAATATTGCATATTATCAAGCGATAAAAGCCTTAACATGGTTAAGTTACGCTGCCCACGAAGGAAGTGAAAAGAGTCTAAGTTCTGCGAGAACTGAAGCACTTCAACAAGCAAAATATATTATTGATGCTTTAGAACAAGGACAAATTGAAAAATTTACGCTGACAACGGCTATTCTTTCTGATTCAAGTGTCATGCGCAGAGACCTTTGGGCAAATGCTGAATTATTAAAGCAAACTGAAGGTTTTTCATGTGCTCAGGCTGAGATTGCTCAAGCAGAAGTGATGTTGGTTTGGGCAGCAGCAGAGCATTGTGAACTTGGATGGAGACACTCAAGAGAACTGTTTCTATCCGCTCAAAGTTTAATTGATCAATCAAATCTTAAAGCATCGGCGTGCAAGTCTGCAACAACATTAGAATTACCTAAAATTAATTATCCATCTTTACAAGAATTGAATGGTGATGCTAAAGGTTGTCATGGAGTGAAAGGCAAGTGGCCAATTTGGTCGCCTGAACAGAAAGTTGTTACTGAACCACTGGTAGCTAAAGTTCCATCCAATGCGCCAAATGTCGTACACTTTGCTTTAGATCAATCAAACTTGTCAAAAGAATCGATTGATGTGTTAAATCAAGTTGTAACGTTCTTAAAAGACAATCCAACCTACACCTTGACTCTGTATGGTTTTACTGATGCTCGTGCAAGCGAACAGTATAATTTGAAACTTTCCATGAGACGAGCGCAGAGTGTGCTTGCATATCTTCAACAACAAGGGATTCATTTAGATCGAGTTGCTGTTGAGGCAAAAGGTAAAAATCAAACAATTAACGATGAAAATCAGAAGTTTGGTCATGCATTAAGTCGTAGAGTCGAATTAGTCTATGTTGATCCAGAAGGTAAAGAGGTATCAACTTTCAAGCAACGTCAGGATCTCCAAGTAGAAAAATAACACTCTGTTGAAAACAGTGAAAGTACGTTAAAAGAGAGCTTTAAAGCTCTTTTTTAACGTTCAGCTTTAGCTAATTCTGCGTAAGCCTCCAGTGAATCACCACTATTTTTAGTGGATCAATCCCCCGATAGTGTCCACTAACCAATAAGTGGACACCTATTTATGGATTTAAAGACAGTTATAGACAGTGCACCAACGCAAAAAAAG
>NZ_JACAXC010000042.1:0-21864 GCF_013391535.1 Acinetobacter sp. SwsAc4 | reverse complement strand
GTTCAGATGGCTATTCTACGTTTGATTGGTTTTGGAAAAAAAGAAGAATTTAAGAAAGTGCTCGCAATTTTAAGAAAGAAAAAGCCTGATAGGACAAGGGCTCTATGAAATTTGTCGTGTACAGAGAGTTAATTTAAAAAAAACTCATAGGTGATACAGGCAAAAAGTGCGATCAAATAAACAGCGAAAAACTGATAAATAGTTTTTATGAACCGTAAAATCATAAAAATTAACCAGTTTGAATATGTTCGCATATTCATATTTCTTTAAATTTGTAGCGCTGTATATAACTAGTATTGAAAATGTAAAATAAGGATTTAATCAGTATATGAACTATCTGATCAGCGTATTCTGGATCAGCAAATACAGGCACACGTACAAGCACTTGCGTCATTCCTACATGCCAATCAGCTTTCACATTTGCGTTATCGTGAAGGCAGTATCAGCTATCTGGATGTGATTGATTCGGACTGGAATTTTGCAGCAAGAGCAACTCGCTGCACAGCTTCATGGCAGTCGAATGATTGCTAGCGTAGATCTTATTCGGGCTTTAGGTGTTGGTTGGCATGAACCTAAGCTGCCGAGTCATATGCTATTGTTTTAATGAAGAGATTTAAATGTATATTGCTTCTTTGAAGTTCCAATTTAACTAAACGTTAAAAAGCCAATTCTTAAAGACATGCAATTAATTTATAATTTCAATTAGATCGGTTTTTAACCACAAATCTCAAAGCCGGTAAATTTAGATTTAAATTTTCAATATTTATGCTATGATGCTCTTTCATATATGGGGATGTTATTGGCTTCGACGCTGGTGATGAAGCTCATAGATGCATGCCGAGAGCGCATTTTCTCTCGTAAATAAAATTTGCATTTTAATAGTCGCAAACGACGAAACTTACGCTCTAGCTGCCTAAGGGCAGCTTGTCCGCTTCACTGAATACTTGTGGTCAGTGAACCCGACCGAAGCGCACGCACACAAGTCCGTATAAAGTCAAGCCTCGGGGCTTTATACCAAACTTAGAGGATCGCACCTTTTACCCTGTTCGTCGGGTCGCTTGGTGTTAAAACAATAGACGATATCTAAGCATGTAGTATTCTCGAGTGTAGTGCTGGCGGACGCGGGTTCAACTCCCGCCATCTCCACCAAATACCTAACAAAACATGGCAAAATATGCCAAGTTTTAAAAGATAAAGGCTTGAATCTAAAGGGTTTGAGCCTTTTTTCTTGCCTAAACATAACTAAATATAACTAGCCACAGGGATACATGCCATGTATCCTAGCGTGTATCCCCTCATATTTATTGAACTGGCAGGGATACAAGAAAATGAAACGAACAGACATAAAACGCAGACCACTAGCAGACACCGTACTTGCAACCCTTGAGCCTGAATCAAAAGAATATCGGGAGCTAGACGGCAACGGCTTATATTTTCGTGTCAAACCTGATGGTAATAAATCGTGGCAACTACGATATAAAAAAGCTGATGGTAAATGGTCATGGTTAGGTATTGGTGGCTATCCTGAAATATCAGGACAGTTAGCACGTAAAAAAGCGCAAGAACTTTTAAACGACATTTCAAAAGGTGATAACCCTATCATCACCAAACAAGAACGTAAGCGCAAAGAAATAGAACAGCACAGTGCAACCTTTGAAGTTTTAGCACGTGAATGGTTAGACACAAAAAAGGAATCATGGGTACAGGACACCATGACCCGAAATAAAGGCGCACTGGAAAAACATATATTTCCGATTTTTGGGAAACGCTTGTACACCACCATAAAGCCTATTGAATGGATGAACTTATTAAAAAGTATTCAGCAAGAGAAAGGTATTTTTGAACAGGTGAACCGTATGCGCTCGATGTGTCGTGATATTTACGACTTTGCAAAGGTCACAGGGCGCATGGACTACAACCCAGTTGAGGGTATTCAAAAATATCTACAACAAGGCAAAAAACAAAATATGTTGCATGTGGCTGAACCTGAGTTACCAGCCTTGTTAAGAGCTATCAATAATTATCCGACTATGGACGTGCGTATAGGCTTACAGCTTTTAGCTATGTTGTTTTGCAGACCAACTGAACTAAGACAAGCCAAGTGGCAGGAGTTCGACCTAGATCAAGGGGTTTGGAATATACCAGCCGAGCGTATGAAGAAACGCCGCGAGCATCTTGTACCGTTGCCAACTCAAGCCACTACCCTATTAAAAGAATTGCAAAGCTATGAATCCAATTCTGAATACTTATTTCCGAGCAGATCGGACAAGAGCAAGCCGAAGTCAGACACAGTTTTCATTATGGCTTTGCGCCGCATGGGTTATGAGGGCAGACAGACACCACACGGATTTAGACATATTGCGAGTACCTTGTTAAACAATCGTGGTTTTGATGAACGTCATATCGAAGCAGCACTGGCACACGTAAAGGACGGTGTGGCAGGCGTATATAACAAGGCTCAATATTTAGATGACAGAGCAAGCATGATGCAATGGTACGCCAATCATTTAGAAGAAATTGCAGATCAGAGCATTATTCAATTTAAAAAGGCGAAGTGACAAAGTATGTCGCACTACTAGCTAATAAATGCACAAATATAGCTTAATATCGTTTATATTCAGATTGCTAGGTATAGGAGGCATCCGAAAGCAAGTACCCAACTTGTTTACCTAGCAGCTTTTTGGGGATGCTGTGGGAGGCAATTAGATGAACCTACCTTTAAAGACTTTTTATTCAATAGATGAAGCTGCAAGACTGTTTCATGGGCTTTTCCCCCAAAGGCTCGATATTGATGATTCTTATTTTTTTCAATTGGCTATCAAGGGATATATTAGACTAGGTATTTTCAAAGACCCTAGTCATGAAAAAAACCACCTATCAAGTGGAACATTAAATTTTGATTGGTATGAATGGACAGAAGACCCAGAATTATTAATAGAACATGTTAAGGCTGTGACTTATTGTTTATCTACAATTGAGGAAGAAGGCTCGATTTTAATTTTACATGATGCTTATATTAAAGACTTATTGCTAAGGGGTGAAATAAGCTTAAGTGAAGTAAGGTTTGATAATATATTTTCACTTGAACATTCTGAGTTTTGTATCAAAGACCAAATATTAAATGATTTATTTTTCTTTGAGTATACTGATAAATTAAGGTATCACCATTTTTATGAATCTATCTTTTATTCTGATTCTACCCATAGTCTTCACTATGTCTTTAATGAAGAAGATGGCAATTATTATGTGCCATCAATGGAGCATGAAGTCCCTGACTGGGTGACTGGCTTCTGGTTTGATAGATTTGCCGATAATTATGAAGATAAAGACAAATTTTCAGATCGTATGATAAAGAAAGAAGAATGTTTAATATTTGGTGAAGATTTGCAATTGTTGCTCGATGGAAAACATAGAGAGCCTATTCAAAATGTATCTAGAATTAAAAAAAATGATATGGAAGTAGTAAAAGAACAGATAAAACAACATCCTAAAAGAGCTAACTCTATAAATCAAATTATTTATGGTTTGGCTAAAATGGCTGATTTAGACTTATCCCAGCACCAGTCTGCATATACGCAATTGGAAGCTTTTTGTAATTCGAATGGCATAGAGATACCTGGGAAAGATACGTGTGGAAACTTATTTAGGGAAGCTCATAGGAAATTTAACTCATAAAATTCTAATTAGAATCTAAATAGAACGAAAGTCATTCTAAATAGAACGATATTGATTCTATTTAGAACAATGCTTTAAAAATCATAAGCATACTAAATCCACTATATTTTTGTATAAGTGGGTTTTTTTATGACTATCACACCAATCCGTGTTCAATTCAAAACAGCTTGCCAAATTCTTGATGTAAGCCGTGAATCATTGCGCCATATCGTGCGTACAGATGCCACATTTCCCCGACCTATCAAGACTGGCGACACCAAACAAGCACCAGTCTATTTCGACTATACCGAGCTTGTGGAGTGGCACAACAAGCAGCGTTTAAGCCTGATGGAGGCATAAGAACATGAACCATCAAACCACTGTCTTAAACCACCTCCAACAAGGCAAAACCATAAGCCAAGCCGAAGCCATAGAGCTATGTGACTGCTACCGCCTTTCGGCTGTAATTGACCGATTAAGAAAGCAGGGTTTTGAAATCGTGACCCATAACGAGCGCAATAAGTCAGGCATTGGCAGACATGCACGTTATGAGCTTGTTAAGGAGGTGGCAGCATGAATAAGCATATTGACCCTGAATTTTTTAAAGCCTTTAACCACTACAAAGCAATGGTGAAGCAATACGGAGATGACCACCCCATCACCGAGCAGGCACTCATTTTAACAATGCACTACACGCCTGAGCATATTAAAGAGGAAATGCACCAAAAGGCTAAGGAATTAAACCTATTGCCACCGCCAAGCGGTTACACCGATGAGGGCGACCCGATGTATAGCCTTGAAGATATAGCCAAACATTTTGGCATCAGTTTTGAAGAAGCAGAACAGCGTTTATTGCAGATGATGGATAACCGCCAACAGGTCGGTTTATCAAATGATGGGGTTTTGATTAATCCGAACTCTAATTTTAACCGTGTGCAGTAGGTGGCAGTATGAGCGAAATAGATTTTAGATCCGCAACTCAAGCCGACAACCAACCCATGACCGATGACGAATTGCGGTTAGCCAATATCTATGATGTTGCAGTCGGTTTGATTATTGATATTGAGGAGGGAAAAAACTTCTCAATGTCAGAAATCAAAGCACAGATGATTGAAGTTCTAGAAATCATACAAGAGGAGTTGTGAGCATGAAAATTATCTTTCTTGAATTACTCAAGGGCTTATTTTTAGCCGCTTGCTTTCTTGGATTTTGCTTAATTCTTGCAACGTGCAGTCGTTCCGCTTATGCTGTAGACCTCTCAAAAAGTCTTAGCGTTACCCCTGAACGTCATTCAGGTTTTTTTGTGCCTCTTAACTGCATCGGCTCTCAATCTTTGCATTTAAACAGCGCAAGCATCACAGCCATGCAAACAAGGCTGCACTCCCTCTATGAGGGGATGACACAACAAAATAAGTCAGCAATGGCGAATATGTTGGGTGCGTCTAAGACCGCAAGAGTGAATCCCCTCACCAGTTTTAAATCTGGTGGAACTTCTCAAAACTCAAAAGTCTTAGGAGGCAATCATCATGCCTAATCAAATCAATTCTACAAATACACCTAAAAAATACGATGCTGGTGACATGCACGACATTCAGTCGCTAGCTGAATACGATATGAACTGGATGCAAACGGCCATTGATCGTATTCGCCGTGACTTCATAGACCTAAGCAAAAAACTACAGAAACAAGGTGTACATCAAATCTATTTTGATGACTTGCGTACAGTTTTAGATATGTACTCATACCTAGCAGAAGAACGTCATAGCTATCATGCAGAAATGGCAAAACAATACGAAAAAGAATGGAAATCTCAAGGGGGTGAGGTATGAATGCAAAACACCCCGATATTTTAAATAAACCAACGCCTATAGTGGTCAATATCGACCCAGTAACAGGGCATCGGGTAGAGTTTTTTCAGCTAGAAGATTTTGCGACAAATTGTATTGATGAGCGCAATCTCAAAGTTAAGCCTGAGAGCTATATTTGTTCTAAATTGCCTAGTTATAACTGTGAAAATTGCGAAGCCTACACGCTCATAAATCCAACCCAATTGAGCGAGGTTATAGGCTATGCAATCAGAGGTATCGCCAAAAAATACGACACAGAGCAGACACCCCACAAAGAAATTGATTCTCAGAAAGTATCGTTTTTGATTGGTGAAGCTGGAGTATTTGCAAGCAGTTTAAATAAACCTCATTTATCGTATGTAGTCGGTACAAATGATATGGATTTATTTGTTCAACTTGCTAAGGCAGGCAAAGCGGTTTTGCTGCATCAAAGTTTAGATGAAGCATACAAGATTTTAAACAGTGGTATGCCTGAAAATGTTTTTAGATTGATTGCGGGCAAGTCTGCACCTAAAGATAATTCTGATTTATTTGTTCAAGTGGATGATTCTTTTAGAGCGTTTACCTCTCAGCAAATAGAAACATTTTTTCTTGAGAAACGGAAGCAGATTATTGAATCAGGTGCATTCAATCAAGATGCAGATTCTCAACACTGGGGCGAGTTGCTGCCACTACAACAAGAGGAATCAGTAGCAAGCAACCCTTACCCTATTGATGCACTGCCCTTATTGGCAAAAGAAGCGGTTTTGGCTATTTCCGAGCATGTGCAATCACCAATTGCAATGACGGCGCAATGTGTTATTGGTGCAATGTCACATATTGCCCAAGCTAAAGTAAATGCACCCGATAGATTCAAAGCACACGGCGAACCATGTAGCTTGTTTCTACTGACTGAGGGGCAAAGCGGAAGCCGTAAGAGTACAAGCAAAAATCTAGCAGATCGGGCGATTTTAGACTATGAGCGCAAGCAGTACGAAATATATCGAACCGAGTTAGAGCAATGGAAAAGCGGTCTAGCAGGATTACCAAAAAAAGACCGTGAAGCGTACTGTGCAGAGAATCCACCACCGAGTGACCCAAGCACTCTATACAGTGACATTACCCTTGAATCTATTGCAGGATTGTTTATTGATGGAATCTTGAAAAATGCTTCAATCTCAAGTGATGAAGCAGGTCAATTTTTCGGTGGGCATACCATGAAAGCCGATACACGTAACCAAGCACTAGGCGGTTATACGAAATTGTTTGATGATGGATATGTGGAACGTACACGCTCAAAATCAAACCTCAATGGCAGTGGTCGGGCGCATGACGTTCGGGTGACGTTTAATTTACAAGGTCAGCATGAAGTTTTAGACAATGCTTTAAAAGACCCAGTGCTAAGAGGGCAAGGCTTTTTACCTAGATTCCTCTTAACTATTCCTGAAAACTTGGCAGGCACACGCCTACAAAATGCAGCATATCGCAACAAAAACGCCAACAAAGACCACAGGCTTATTGCTTACTGGACACGGTGCGAATCATTGCTCGATAGCTGCCCACAGGTACAGACAGAGCATGAATTGCATAATGGGCGTTATGTCATTCCTATGAATAATGAAGCCATAGCGATTGATACAGAGTTTTATAACGTCATTGAGTCGCTACAACGTGTAGGAAAGCGTTTTGAGTACCTACAAGCGTTTGCGAGCCGTGCAAGCCAATTGGCACGCCGTTTAGCAACGGTATTTGCTTATTTTGAGGGATTGCAACAGATTGATGGTAAAACCCTACAAGGAGCTTGTGAGGTCGTTAAGCATTCATTAAATGAATGGGCAATGTATGCAGAAATTGAGGTTAAAGCGGAAAGTGATGCTGAAAAGCTGATTAAGTGGGTTGTCGGTAAATGTGTGCAGCAAAAAACAGACAGACTTACTTACTCATATATACAAACCTCATGCCCTAGACCGATGCAGAAAAACAAAACCCTTTTGGAAATGGTTATTCAGCAACTAGAGGATTCACACCACATCAAGATTGAATCACTAGGGCGTACTCGATACGTTGTAATTAATCCCTTATTACTGGAATCGTGACTAAATGACTAAATAAGCCTGAAAGCCTTACAGGGCAAGGCTTTTCACTTAGCAGTCACGTTTTGACTAAGTGACTAAGTGACTAAGTGACTAAATGGATTTAATCATTAATTTTTTCGTTTAGTCATTTAGTCATAGCGGTTTTGGGTGACTGCTGAACGAAAAGCCTTATATATCAATAGTTACAGAGCAATTTAGTCATTTAGTCAGCTTTTTAGATAAATGAAATATATTTGAGAGTTGAACAATGCCAAACGTGAACAAAGTAATTTTAATGGGTGTGCTAGGTCGTGACCCTGAAACTAAGCAATTCTCCAACGGCGGTAGCGTTACGACATTCAGCGTTGCAACTACCGACCACTGGAAGGACAAGACCACTGGAGAGCGCAAAGAAGCGACAGAGTGGCACAGAATCAGCACCAACGGACGTTTAGCCGAGATTGCGAGTAAGTATCTCAAGAAAGGCAGCAAGGTTTATATTGAGGGCAGCTTGAGAACAAGGAAATGGAAAGACCAAAGTGGTGCAGATCGGGAGATAGTCGAAGTTCGGGCGGATGTTCTACAGTTGCTTTAATCGAAGCTCCCTAAATATGGGGAGCTTTTTCGTAATCTATACCTGTCCGTATATGTGCATATTTTTGTATCGTATCGTTGTTTTTTATTTGTATTAGAATACAATGAACTCATAAGAGTAACAGTGTGGCACTCTTATACCAATTAGCCCTAAATAATGGGCTTTTTTAGGCTCTATTGATTAGACATATTCACACCCAGTCTTAGAGGGAGAGTTTTTATGAAAATGTTTTTTAAAGGTGTAAGCCTTTCTTCAATTCGTAAAGCTAACCAAAATATGATTGAGGGAAAAAAGGCTGATGTATCTAGTTTACCCGCCAGCATTCAACACGATATTTTAAATCGCCGTTATTCTGCTCAAGAAATTAATAACGCTTATGCTAGAGCCGTTAGCAAAGGCTAATCAGTCAATGAGTAGACATCAAACCTTTACCAAATTAGTGACTGACGACAAAGACTTTGTCGGCATGGTTGCTTATACAATATATAAAAAAGAAAAATTAGATTGGATTGAACAATTTAAAATTACACATGGCAACGAGCCAAGTGAGGCAGAATTAAAACAATTCACCCTAGCATCTGATTCTGCCTTGCGTATTCAACAGTATCGTGAAATTGCGGAAAGCAGAGTTAATGATTTTATTGATAATGCCATTTTTGAAGAATTAGAGGGCTATAAAAAGCGTTTAAGAGATGATGAAATAGTAAAAGCATCTAAAAAAGGCTTTATTAAAGGCGTGGGCGAGAATGTGCTGGCAGGTATTATTGGTGCAGGTATTGTCACACTTTTTCAGCTTGGAATATGGCTATATCAAGTCAAAGATAATCCAGAATTTAAGAAGCAAGCCACTGAACAAATACAACAAACAGCAAATTAATATAAACAGCCTCTATAACTGGGGCTTTTTTATTGGCTGAATGGTCAAGATAATCATGCAGATTCAACTATCATGGAAATCGTGACAATAGAATAAACAGCTTTAGATTCATGCAGCCTGATTAGATAAAAACGCCTCTTTCATAGGGTGAGTTTTGCAAAAAGGTAAAAATAAAAAGTTGATTATAAAAATGACTAATAAAACCACCGTGTAGTTTTAACACAGCTTTAACTTTTAACACTCCCAATTGATATACCTAGCCAAATAGATCAATGAGTTAAACAAATGAGCTTTAACTTTTTAACTTATTTTTGAAAATCAGATTTTTTTTGTGAGTGTGGTACTGGGCGGTCTAGAAAAATAATGAATTTTTTAAAATTTTACCTCCCCCCTATAGTCTTTTTTATAGACGGGAAATTGAACCGTTTTTGTCTTTCATAGGATTGTTTCGCAAATGCTGCTTTAGATCGGCACGGTCCGATTACGGTCCGTATATATGCTGCAAGGTTTACGCCGTTTTTAACGAATACCTATCTTGTATCACTACGTGCAACAAACATTCTCTTTTTATAGGAGTGCAAGTGTTGATTGAGTGCTAACCACTGGGGGGAGCTATCAAGTTGAGTGATGACATAGATCGGACAGCACCGACCTACTCACTCATAAAAAAATTTCTGTTTTAGCAAATAAGTTAAAGTTGTTAAAGTTAAAAAATCACTGCAAAGGCTTATATATAAAGGATTTACCTAGTTATAAGCCGATTTTCAAAAGTTAAAATAATGTTAAAGCAGATACAATCAATATCATTATTTTAGAGCCTAAATAATTAGGGGAATTAGTGCGCTTTATGTCAAAAGGTAGCGTGGAAAATTACAGCTTTATAAGTATTAAGCAACTTAATCTAAAAAGTTTATTCAGTGCTGATGACCTGAAAAAGTATAAAAATATCAGCATCACCGCAAGCAACGACTACGGTAGTTATAACCTGAGCTTAACTCATTCACCTTGTAACTACGGCGGCGCTAGATTTTGGTTTTTATGCTCATGCGGTAAACGCTGTACCAAACTATATTTTAAATGCAGGGCGTACGCTTGCAGACAATGCCACCAACTCAACTACATATCACAACAATGGAATAAGTCGAATATTCCCCTACTACGCGTCAGACGGCTAAGGAGTCGATTGCAATGGTCACAAGACGTTAGAGATTGGCCGATATATCAAAAGCCTAAAAACATGCGCTACAGGAAATTTTCCGCACTTGTACGAGAACTGGAAAAAAGAGAGCAGGAAAGGCTGCAAATGTTTATTGTCTATTTAAATCGGATGGGCATTAGGTGAATGTCAGGTTTTGACCTTAGGATTACTTAGGATTTACGCCGTTCTGAATCTTAGGTTTATCAGGTTTTCTTTTTTAAAGCAGTCCGAAAAACTAACATTTACTAACAGTAGGCCGAAGCAAAATTGCGTTGGCTAAATCCTTGTTTTATAAGGTAAGCACAAAATTGCGCTCAGTAATGAACTACGAACTTTCGTACAGTCATACAGTGTGGCTATCCTCAAATTGAGGTTAACGCTTAACTTTCTCCAGTGCGTAAAGTTGAGTTTCGCAACAACTACGCGCGCGCACGCGAGGGATGGATTGAATTGTGGTTTTAAGGCTTAAAATCCCAATAGAACTACAATGCGATTATTCGGGCGGTTTACTTCTGCAAATAACCTGAACATAGGACTACCCCCCACTGGGGGATATGCTCAAATTTGAGCGCATCTAAACAACCAAGCTACTTAATCAGCCACTTGGACGGCTAAGTTAATTTAGGATTACGTTATCGTTTCGGTAATCACCGAAACCCATGCAAGCGACTAGCTCAAAGATAGTTAGTGAGTATCTTTAAGCTACTCACAATGGATAAGATTCTAAATCTAATCCCACCTAAGCCACCAATCATGGTGAGCAGCTTAAATACTTCACTTCAATAAAATGATGGAAGCCAAAAAACACAACAAACAATTGTTGAAGTGCTAGAGAATCAAGAAAAACGCGCGCGTGCGAGCGAGTTTAAATCTTGAGTTGAACTCCCCTTTTCCCCACCAAACCCGACAAGAAAACAGCCTAGCAGCACATAATTTGTATCCCAGTTTGTATCCCTAACTTTTTAATAATATTTTTATTATTTATAAACAATAACTTATTAATTTTGTTCAATTGACGCCATCGCAAAATATGCCAAGTTTTAAAAGATAAAGGCTTGAATCTAAAGGGTTTAATCCTTTTTTGCCTAAACATAACCAAATATAACTAGCTACAGTGTACATACGCCGTATACACTACCATGTACATTGCAAGATTTATTGAATCCGCTGGTGTACAAGCCATGAAAAGAACAGAAATCAAACGTAGACCGCTATCAGACACCGTACTTGCAACCCTTGAGCCTGAATTAAAAGAATATCGGGAGCTAGACGGCAACGGCTTATATTTTCGTGTCAAACCTGATGGTAATAAATCGTGGCAACTACGATGTAAATACTTGTTTACTTTTTAGGAGTGACTTAAAAAACCCAAAGACGAAATAAACATTCATATCAGATTGAAATAAAAAACTCGGATGAATAAGTCCGAGTTTTTTGGAAATAACCATCTATTTAAGTTAATGCGGTGCTGGCCCACCTGTAATCTGCTTCGGTTTGGGACTCATCCAAATCAAGGCACTGGCAAAGATAAATACAATAGCCAAAATCATAAACACATGATTCGCCGAAATCGTAATCGCTTCTTTATCAACTAAATTTGCAATCGTGGCGAGTGTTGCATCAGGTGAAAAACCATTTTGCAATAAGGTGTTTTGGACTTCTTGTGGGTGCAAATTATTCACCATTTCACTACGAGCTACCTTCGTGTGATCATCCCAAATCGTCACTGCAATTGAAGCACCAATCGCTCCTGCCATAGTTCTCAGGAAGTTCATCAGACCTGCGGCAGATGCCATTTCCTGCGGCAAAACTGAGCCCATTGCAATATTCGACAGTGGAATAAAGAAGAATGGTACCGCAAAGCCCTGCAAAATCTGCGGCCATGCTAATGACATAAAGTCTGCATCTGTAACCCAAAAAGCTCGCATGACCGTAACCACACCCAACAATGCTAATCCAAAACTTGCCAATGCTCTTGGGTCATATTTAGTTGATAACTTGGCAACAATTGGCGACATCGTCAAACTACCAAAACCCATAGTTGCAGTCAGATACCCTGCCCACGTGGCGGTATAACCCAAGTTAATTTGTAGCCATTGAGGAATCAGGACAATACTGCCAAAGAACGAACCAAAACCAAAAGCGAGTGCCAGCACAGAAACTGCAAAACCACGGTGTCGGAACACATACAGGTTAACCACAGGATGCTTTTCTGTGAGTTCCCAAATCATGAAAACAATAAAACCCACAACTGCCGTTAATGCCAATACAATAATACTGGTACTATTAAACCAATCTCGCTCATGCCCAAGGTCTAGCATCAATTGTAAAGCACCAATCCACAGCACTAACAAACCTAAACCAACTGCATCAATTCGTAATTTCTCAGTTTTAGTTTCTGCTACAGACAGCAAGCGGATGGCTGCCAATACACAGAAAATTCCAACAGGGATATTAATAAAGAAAATCCAATGCCAAGACAGATTATCACTAATCAGTCCGCCCAAAATCGGCCCCAGAATTGGTCCAACCACGGTGGTCATGGCCCACATTCCCATGGCTTGTGAGTGTTTTTCAGGTGGGAAAATTCGCATCAACAAGGTTTGGCTCAGTGGCATTAATGGGCCACCGCAAAGCCCTTGTCCAATACGGAAAAAAACCAGCATTTCCAGTGAGGTCGCCAAACCACATAGGAATGAAAAGATGGTGAAACCAATTAACCCAAAGACAAAAACTCTGACTGTCCCAAAACGTCCAGCTAGCCAACCTGTAAGTGGAACACAGATGGCTTCAGCAACGGCGTAAGAGGTAATCACCCACGTCCCTTGTGAACTAGAAACAGCTAAGTTCCCTGTAATATGGGGGACTGAAACGTTGGCAATGGTGGTATCAAGCACCACCATAAAGTTGGAAAGTGCAATGACAAATGCGGCGAGCATTAACCGCCCACCGCTGAGTTCTGCAAAAGGATTCTGCGTTTTCATGGCTGATTACTTCGATGCGAGATCAATGTCCGCTTGCATCGACAACCCTACACGCAATGGATGTTCTGCAAGTTCTTTGGGATCAAGCGTAATACGTACAGGTAAACGCTGTACTACTTTAATCCAGTTTCCTGTCGCATTCTGTGCTGGAATCAAGGCAAATGCGGCACCTGTCCCACCAGAGAAGCCCTGAACTGTCCCGTGATAAACCACATCATCACCATATAGGTCTGAACGAAGCGTTACTTTCTGCCCTGCTTTCACTTTAGCAAGCTGACTTTCTTTATAGTTTGCATCGACATACAGTGCAGATACAGGCACCACTGACATCATCACAGTACCTGGTGCAACACGTTGCCCAATTTGAATATTCTTGCGTGTCACCACACCATCAACAGGCGCACGAATAACGGTACGCTCTAAATCAAGCGTTGCTTGCTCAACATGGGCTTTTGCAACCAAAACATCAGGTGTGGACGCTTCATTGAAGCCTTGAATCAATGCTTCATTTGCAGCAAGTGTACTTTCTGCGGCTTTACGGCTTGAGGTTGCTTGGGCTAAACCCGCTTGAGCTAAATCTAAGCTTGCTTTTGCCGTCGATACTGCACTTTGCGCTTTGCTCAATTCCTCTTTAGAAATCGCTCCTGAAGCGGCAAGTTCATTACGACGCTTTAATTCTAAGTTCGCTTTATCAAAATCTGCTTGTGCTTTACTTACTTGTGCTTGTGCACTATTAATTTCATCATTGCGAACCACAACTTGAGAATTCAATGAGCTACTATTCGCTTGGCTTTGCTTGTATTGACGTTGCGCTTTTGCCAACTCAGCTTGTGCTTGTGCCAACTGGATTTTGGCATCACGCTCATCTACACGAACGAGAACATCACCCTTTTTAACTTGTTGGGTATCTTTCACCAAAACTTCAGCGACTTGTCCACTCACCATTGAGGTGATTTGTGCCGTTTCCGCACCAACATAAGCATTATCGGTACTGACAGCATGATTAAAGAACAACGCCCAAATAGCATACAAAATTGCTGCAAGGATAAGAATAAGTGCGAAAAATCCTAAAAACTTTTTACGTTTTGCTTTCATTGCATCATCTGATGCCGAATCAGCAGCAATATCTTGTTGATTAGCTTGGGCGTCAGTCATATGTTATTCCTGAAAAATTAAAGGGATTTTTAACTTTTGGTTTAATCAGCCGATCAGTCTAGTTTTTTTAACTTAACCAATTGTTAAAACCTAAGATCAAAATACAAACAAAAATTTAAATCGCATTTTAACGATAAAAAATCATATGGCGAGAATAAAAAAAATAACTGATGCGTTCAATTCTTATATTTTGATAATTTTTTATTTTACTTTCATGTAAACAATAAAAAAAGCGTCAAAAGACGCTTTCATATTGAACATCATACTTAGAATGCGTAAGAAGCAATTGCCGTTGCAATTGGCTTAGCTTCATCATTGAGCATGGTCATACGCATCGTACAACCTTTGCGTCCTAAACGTAATGTTTCCGCACGTGCAGTAAAAAACTGACCACGACCCGGAGCAAGATAATCAACACGCATATCTACGGTTGCTAAACGCGATACTTTCTTAATCGTGTCAGGAAGATCTTCTGGGGTCGCACGACGATAAAGTTGTTCCATTGCAACAACGCCACCAATACTATCTAGTAATGTCGCTGCAACACCGCCATGCAAAATTTGGAAGGCTACATTACCCACCAACTCAGGCTGCATTTCGATATAACCTTCAATTTGATCATCAACAACGCGCATGCTCATGCCACAATGCTTAAAAAATGGTGAAGAATTAAATGCTTTACAAAGCTGCTTTAATACCACGTCATGATCGGCTTTAGCACCTAACTGAATATTGCCTGTCCAGTTTTTCTTTACATCATTCATACGCTGCCTGAATCCAAAGGAACGATAAACATCCCATTATTTTGTACAAATCTAAAATTATGGGGCTACAATAGCGAGGATATTTAATTGAACTTAGCCGCTAAGCTCTCCCTAGCATGACTTAAATATTTCAATTATTCCTATAGTGTAATACTGAACATCGAGATTGTTATGACTTATACGTTCAATCGTCCCGCTTTTCCCGCGACTCGCATGCGCCGTATCCGTAAAAATGACCAACTTCGTGCCATGGTCAGTGAAACACAACTTACAGCTAATCATTTGATTTATCCAGTATTTGTATTACCGGGACAACAACAAACTCAAGATATTCCAAGCATGCCAAATGTGCAGCGTCTATCTGCTGATTTATTACTCAAAAAAGCAGAAACTTTGCTCGAACTCGGTGTTTCAAAGCTTGCTTTATTTCCAGTAACCCCACAAGAAGACAAAAGTTTAACGGCGGAAGCTGCATGGCATGAAGATGGTTTGGTTCAAGCCACTTGCCGCTTACTGAAAAAAGAATTACCAGAAATGGTATTGATTACCGATGGCGCACTTGATCCTTATACCACTCATGGTCAAGACGGTATTATTGATGAAACTGGCTATGTTTTAAATGATGAAACCGTTGAATGCCTAGTCAAACAAGCCCTCAGCCATGCACAAGCGGGTGCTGATGTCGTTGCACCAAGTGACATGATGGATGGACGTATTGGTGCGATTCGTCAAGCACTTGAACAAAATGGTTTTATCTATACCAATATCATGGCGTATTCAGCAAAATATGCCTCAAGCTTCTATGGCCCTTTCCGTGATGCAGTGGGTTCAGCAAGTAATTTAAAAGGTGCAAATAAATATAATTATCAAATGGATGTCGGCAATCGTGCCGAGGCATTGCATGAAATTGCACTTGATATTCAGGAAGGTGCAGATATGGTGATTGTAAAACCGGGTATGCCTTATCTGGATGTCGTTCGTGAAGTGAAAGATACCTTTGGTGTACCTACTTTTGTCTACCAAGTTAGTGGTGAATACGCCATGCTTGCAGGTGCGATTCAAAATGGCTGGTTATCTGAAAGCGTGATTTTAGAGTCATTGATGTGCTGTCGTCGTGCGGGTGCAGATGGTATTTGGACCTATTTTGCCGAAGATGCTGCACGTAAACTCAAAGAGATGAGATAGCAATCTCCCTTACTGAGCTAAAACACTCCTCACCTCTTTAATATCAAAGAGGTGAATTTTGAAATTGGTTTAATTTTTTATGCATATTGCCATTATTGGTGCGGGTATTAGCGGCTTGATGTCAGCGTTAGAACTTGCTGAACAAGGTTGCTCTGTTGATATTTTTGATCAACAACAAGCAGGTCAGGCTGCCTCATGGGCAGGCGGTGGAATTCTTTCCCCGATGTACCCGTGGCGTTATGCACCAGAAGTTAATCATCTTGCTCAATACGGTAAATCGCTGTATCAAATGTGGAATGAAAAACTTCTGCCTATCACGGAGATTGATTTTCAAATCCACAATACAGGCATGCTGATTTTCGATCAGGAAGACTTTGATGTAGGACTGAATTATGCCAGTCAATATCAAGAACCCATGCAACAGTGCAATTTGTTAGAACGCAAACAACTTGAACAAATTAATCCGCATATTTCAGAAAAATTTCAACAAGCCATCCATTTTCCGCAACTGTCGAATGTACGTAATCCTCGTTTATTACAATCTCTCATCAGCTATCTTAAACAGCATCCTTTCGTTCGTTTTTTTGAGCACTGCTCAATTGATCAACTGATTGTTAAAAATAAAACGGTACACGGAATACAAACTTCAAATGGTCAAGTTTTTCATGCTGATCATGTTGTTCTGACCTCGGGCGCATGGAGTCAATATTGGGAAGAACACATACATCGACAAATTCCTGTACAGCCGATACAGGGGCAAATGCTGCTGTTCAAAACACCTGAAAACTGGTTACCTACCATGTGTATGAATCGGGTGATGTACCTGATTCCACGTCAGGATGGTCATATTGTCTGTGGTTCGAGTATGGCTGACTGTGGTTTTAGTACGGCTGTGGATGAGCAAACGCAGCAGGATATTTTAACGGCGTGTCTGGAAATGGTGCCTGAGCTGGAACAGTTCCCGATTGTGCAACGCTGGGCTGGGTTACGTCCAAGTTCGCCACACGGTATTCCCTACATCGGTGCCATGCCTGAAATTGGAAACCTGTGGGCCAATTTTGGGCATTTCCGTAATGGGCTGTGTATGGGTGCTGGTTCGGCGCAATTGTTACGCCAACTCATTTTAAAACAAGCGCCTATTGTTGACCCAAGTGCCTATTCACCAAGTCGTTTGCAGAAAAAAAATTTAGTGATCCAATAAAATTTCGGTTAAGGCTTGCTCTAAATTGGGGTACTGAAATTTAAAACCATGCTTGAATAATGCCTGAGGCGTTACATATTGACCATTTAAAATTAATTGTGATTGTTCGCCTAATGCTAATTCAAACACGCATTTAGGCATCGTTATAAAAGGTTTACGTTTCAAAACTCGTGCAGCAACATCAACAAAACCTTGTTGATTGATTTGTTCTGGAGCAACTAAATTGTAAACTTTTTGATCAGCCTGTAATTGAAGTAAAAAAATAATTGCTCTTAAAACATCTTGAATATGAATCCAAACAACAGGTTGTTTGCCTGAGCCAATTTTAGCAATCATATTCAATCGAATCGGTAACAACATTTGCGGCAAGATTCCGCCATCACCAAACACCACCCCTAAGCGAATAATTTTAGTATTTTGTTGAGTAAATTTAAGTGCTGTTTGTTCCCAAGCCTGACAAAGCTCTGACATAAAGATGACTTGTGGTGGTGTATTTTCGTCACAGATCGCCGCCCACATTTCTTGAGGATCAATCCCGTAATAGCCAATAGCTGAGCCAGAAATAATACATTGGGGGAAGATGCTTTTTTGCTGTAACCACTGATAAAGTTTCTCCGTCATGGCCACTCGGCTTTGTATCAGTTGTTTTTTTCTTTGATCAGTCCAGCGTTTTTGACCAATATTTTCACCAGCCAAATTGATCACATAGTCAATTTCAATGACTTTAATTTCATCTAAATCATTCACCCATGTTAAATCTGAATCATATGAAGCTTTATTTTTTTGTCGTGTCAGTGCAATCACTTGAAAATTATTTTTCAATAGAAAAGGTAAAAGATGAGAACCAATAAACCCACTTGCACCTGTCACCAATACCGTCATTTTTTTCATGGACTGATCTATCAAAAATGAATCGTATTAAAAGTTTTAGCAGAATACAGGTGAATTACAAGTGAACTTTATTACCCGTTAAACATCTTATTTGCCATTCGTTGTGCTTGTGCGCCATAAAACCAATACGTAATTAAAAATAACGGTGCTGCGATCATCAACCAAATTGCAACAACAGTAATTAAAAACATAGGTTGCTTGAAATATAAAATAAAATTTTGCCAAATTTCTGGATCTTTACGTGCAAAAATAAACAATCCTAAGAGTAAACCACATGCATTGTAACCCCAAAAAATGAGGCTAAATCCAAGGCTTAATCGTTTCTTTTCCGAGAGGGTTGGTGCACGATGTTGTTTTTTTAGAAATTTGAATAAAACAAAAATCATTGCAATTAGATAAGGAATGGCTGTAAGCACTCCCCCAATGCTATTAGGTAAAATTGCAGCGATGACTCCAGCGATTAGGCTAGAAATCAAGCACACAATAAAAAACCAAAGGTAGTACAAACGCAATGAAATCATGTAAATAAACCAAATCTAATCTACTTCAAAAATAATTATAAATTTTTTTCACTTTTTTTTCATTTTTATGTCAACCAATCCACACCTAGCAGCGTTATATAGGGTACAAGGTCGCAGCAACCGAATGTTCATTGCACGGCATCCGCAATATTTTTCGGTGACCTTTCATTATGACTCTCCATCTTTGACAATGGCTTTGTTAGTAGCCAAAGCCGTTGAAAAAGATTTTGACCGACGATTTATCATCACTCGAATCGTCGGTTTTTATTTTTTAATTAAACCTCTTGCGAAAGTAAAAACCACCTCAATATAAATTTCATGAGATATCAGAAATTAAATCGTTTTTCAGATTCTGAATTCAAACGCTTGGTTGGCGTACCTCGACAAGTTTTTACTGAAATGGTCGAGGTTTTAGAAAAAGCAGAATCACTCAAAAAGAAATCAGGTCGTCCTCATACTTTAGATATAGAGGATCAGTTGTTATTAACTCTCAATTACTTACGGAACTACAGCACTCAACTGGAATTAGCGGCAAATTACCATATCGCTGAAAGTAATGTGAATCGAACCATTAAAAAGGTTGAAGATGCATTGATGAAATCAAGACGTTTTACTCTGCCAAAACGAAGCATTACCACAGCAGACGAACACTTTAACTGGGTCATTATTGATGCGACAGAATGTTCAATAGAACGTCCGAAAAAAAAATCAGAGTAAGTTCTACAGTGGTAAAAAGAAGAAACATACGCTAAAAGCACAAGTGATCTATCATCCGAACAGCAAACAAATCATAGGGCTAGATATATCGAATGGCAGTCAGCATGATATTAAATTGGCAAGAAAAACGGTTAAGAAATTCAAACATTGTGAATATGTTATGACCGATTTAGGGTACTACGGATTAGAGCAGGATGGTTTTAAATTATTGATGCCCATAAAGAAAAAGAAGAATTCCCCCTTATTTAAGGCTGAGAAAAAGTACAATAGAATGATTGGAAAAATACGAGTTGTGATCGAACATATCAATAGTCAATTGAAAAGATTTAGAATATTAAGTGAACGCTATCGAAATAGACGGAAAAGATTCGGTTTACGCATTAATTTAATCGCTGCATTGGTAAACCGGATAAACTTGCAATAATGACTTTCGCAAGAGATCTATTATCTATATCTATTCAACAGACAATTAATCTAATAAAATAATTATCAATGCGATATGTGTTGATTAAAATGAAGTATCCAATTGAAATTGAAAATAAATTAATAGAAATTGAAAAAATTATTAATTGTTGGTCTATTAAGAAAGATTTAAATGAAGTAGTAACTTGGATGCTACAATTTGATAATGAAGATTTTGACATTGCTTTTAGAATCATAAAAAACTTAAATATCATTGGCCCCGAAGAACTTAATTCAGCATTATCTATAGCCTATTCAAAATTAAATAGGCAAGCTAAAAATAAAGGAATTTCTTTGTCTCTCAAAAATACTATGTATGCTTCAATTGGAGGTGGAGCAAAGAGTGGTGCAATGATCGCATATAATTTTAGACTTATTAATGAATTAGCATCAGCAAATTTTCTTGATGCTGAAAATATTAGATATCTTGAGGAAGGAAAAGTCGAAAATTTAGTATTAGTCGATGACTTCATCGGAACAGGTGACCAAGCCTCACAAGAACTAAAAGAAATTGCTGAAAGAGTATTTGCGCTTGGAGTCAAAAATATTTTTGTACTCACTGCTATTGGTTTTAAATCAGGAATTAAAAAAGTTCAGGAAACTGAATTAGCAGATGTTTTTTCTGCATTAGAATTCGATGAGAAAGATACTGTCAAATCGCTAGATTCCATTTTCTATGAAGGTTTGACCTTTGCAACTAGAAAGTCTTATTTCGAGAAACTATCGAAATATCGTGGACTAGGTTATGGAGGTATAGGAGCATTACTTGCGTTTTATTACAATACACCAAATGCAACAATTAATTGTATTTGTGGTGACTCTAATGGCTGGATACCATTAATTCCAAGAGTCTCAAATATAAATGGAATAGATAAACTCTATCCTAAGCTAGAACAAGCAGCTACAGCAAAGCACCCTCAAGCACTTCAGAATACCTTAAACATATATGTTGAAGGGAAATCTGTTGAACTATTTATTGAATTAATTGGGAATGAACACAATAAATTAGGATATGAAAAGTTTGAAGTAATATCCGTTGGCCCATTCTACTCAGAAAAGCTAATCGCATCCCTTAAACAACTTTCGACTCATTATATTTTTATTACCGAAAAAGAAGATGAAAACTCTCCTCATTTTAGACGTATAAGTGAAGTTATTGACCATGAGAACCTAATCATCATGGATGAAATGATCAATTTCTTTGACCTGCCGAAAATAATTGAAAGTAAAGAATTTGTACTACCTAGTGATGAACAGGATATCGATAGTATTAAAAGATTTTTAGAAATCAGATTGTTTCGTCGAGTGTCTCCTTCAACACGACAAGATAATATAAATCGTTTATATAAAGACTTTAGAGATGAAAGTAAAATTTTATCACTAATTAGCGAAATTAAACAAAAAAGTAAGAAGTTATGATTCCGTACTACTGAATTAAAGACAAATAAGATTTCAATCAAGAACATCCAATGTTTGCTCTAATTTAGAATATGCAAAAATTAATCTATCATCAAACGACCGTTTAAGATTATTAACATTATACTGCAGTTTAATATAATAACCTGTTGCTCCATTTTCAGCTGGCAACGGAACAAATGCGTTTACTTGTACTATTGAAGTTAAAAACTTTGATCTCTGTACACGACAAATTTCATAGAGCCCTTGTCCTATCAGGCTTTTTCTTTCTTAAAATTGCGAGCACTTTCTTAAATTCTTCTTTTTTTCCAAAACCAATCAAACGTAGAATAGCCATCTGAAC
>NZ_JACAXC010000041.1:0-22143 GCF_013391535.1 Acinetobacter sp. SwsAc4 | reverse complement strand
TCCACTTTAGATATTTGTTTAAGATGAGATGTAACTCATTGAAATGTGTCATCATATTCGTCGTCAGAAAACAAGTATTATGCCATTATTTCAATGAGTTGTCTTTTTTTGTCGTGTACAAAGAAAATCAACATAAGAATAAATGCCGCACAACACAACATCAGTTTTTGACTCATATAATCTCCTCTAATTTTATTATTTTGTCTTAACATGACTCGATTCTTAAAATTGATCCTCAACTCTATTTTTCATTAAACTTGACAATAAACTTGAGGTTTATTCGGATAATTTTTCACCACAATGCGGACAGTAATGATATTTCTTTTTTTCCTGTTGTTGATCTTCAAGCAGCTTCTCCCTAACCAACTGGATGATAATTTCATGGGTCTGCTCTTTTGGTAAACCCACTTTTTTCCGAATTCGTTCAATTTCAACTTGGTCATGCAACAAGTCCAGCTCATCGGCTTGCAAGGCTTCACGAAACTCCTGTTCCAGTCTTTGATTGCGCTGGTTTAATTCATTTGCAAGACCTGAAGCCAAAATACCTGCGGGCAAAGCTGCAATACCAACACCCAGAATTGTAATGAATGCACCCAAGATACGACCCAAATTGGTTACAGGTGTTACATCACCATAACCCACTGTTGTCAATGTAACAACCGCCCACCACATTGCTTTTGGAATTGAGCTAAATGCTTCAGGCTGAGCTTTATTTTCCACCACATAAATTGCGGATGCCGTCATCACAATCATGATGACCAAAATGAAAATAACTGCTTGGAAAGAACCTTTTTCTCGTTGAATTACCCTTAATAATATCTGTAATGAAACAAAATATCGGGTCAGTTTGAGTAAGCGGAATAAACGTAGAACTCGTAAAAAACGCAAATCGATATGAACAAAGAAATTCAGATATGCAGGTAAAATCGCCATTAGGTCAATAATCGCCCCGCCACTTTTCATCCAGCGAAATCGTTGTTTCCATGCCGTTTCCTGTGGATTTTTCTCAACAATGCTCCATAGCCTTAATAAATACTCTCCACTAAAAATCAGGATTGAGATATTTTCAAACAAATCAAAATAAGGCTGATATAGCTTATACAAGTCATTTACTGACTCCAGTAGCACCGCTGCAACGTTGGCAATGATCAGGGAAATCAGTACATAGTTGACACAGGTACTTACTTTACTTTTATAGTCATCATCATGCAGATTGTTGTAAACAAACCGTCTTAGGCGTTGCCATGAAAATTGAGCCATACCATATTTATCGTTATATAAATCAGGCTAAAATGTATCATGTTGCCTGAGCGTTTGATAAGTGATTTGTATCATACTAAACCATTCTTAGCGCATGGTGGAAAGAGAACTTTGTCATGAGTGTCGTCAATATCATCATCTTTGTGGTGATTGGCGGACTGTGGTGGAAAGTGTTGGGTTATTGGTGATTAAATATAAGGAACATTACTGTACGAATAGAAATGTTCCTCTAAATTTAAATACCCAAATGTAGAACATACAAACTATTATTAGAATGAATGATCTTCTGCATAAGTTCTGCTAATATTTTAAATTGTCCTATCACGTCACTCTTTTGCATAATGATTTTTTCATAACCTGCTGTTTCTCGTAAAATACGATCAACATTTTCATTTGGGTCAATCACATCATCATATGCATGAACAAAAGTATATGCGCCTGTTAACGTTAAAACTTTTGGTGATAACTTTAAAACATTAACTAGACTAGAAAACAATTGAAATGCTTCTTTAGCCCCATCTCCATCAATCACTGTTACACCATAATAATTTAACCCAGTATGCCAAACTTTTAAACTTGGATTATAGGTAGGTATCCATTTTAAAAAATCATTAAAATAAACAATAAGATCATCATGGATTGAAACATCATAAGAAACCTTACCGACTAGCTCGCAGCAATCATCATAAGAGAATTCATTTTTATTCAATAAAACAAAATCATGTAGTAGTGGCATAAATAGAACCTCAGTTTAAATGGTAGTTTTCTCTATCAGTCAAAGCTTTCCACTCTTCATGGCTATAAAGCTTAAGATTCTTCAGTTGAGTACCTACTAATAAAAAGCGATCGTCCCATGTCAGTACTTCTCTACAGTCTTCTAAATTTTTGTTTGAAAAACAAGGAAATAAAGTCGGATTAAAATATATTAATCCAATTTCAAGTAAATGCTTAATCTCTTTAGGATTTTCAGGAATAGAGTGAAATACGGGTATATTTTCTATTAATTTGCGAGCAATTTCATGAGGTTCAGAATCTAAATCATCCAAATACCATTTTTGGTCATCACACCTCCATAAATAAGCAGTAAAACCATTTTGCTCAATCAGTAATGTCTCTGTAATTGCATTTGGTTCCTCATACCAAACAGAAAATGCTAAAGTTTTTGTCGGAATAATTGAAAATTTTGGCGGTTTTAAATAAGGATAATCCTTTAACATTAAAGAAACTAAATCTTTAATTGCTCTTTCTAGATCCTCAACCTTCTGATTTTTATGGATAATGTTAACTAGTTCAGAAATATTATCTCTTATCGTCAAAATACTTTTCATTTTATAAAAAATAAGGGCTGATTACTCAGCCCTTATTTTAGCTTTTTGCTCAAACAAAGCATAGCTTTGTTCTTGCGCTAGGGAAAAGCCTTTCGGCTTTTCTTGATCCTAGCTCATTAAGTCAATTGAGCAGCCTGAATCTTCTTGGTATCAACTTGATCAGCTTCTTTTGTATATTCACTCATCTTATCGAAGTTCAAGTATTTGTAGATGTCAGCAGAAGCGCTGTCAATTTGTGACGCGTACTGTTGATATTCTTCTGGGCTTGGTAATTTACCAAGAACAGCAGCGACAGATGCAAGCTCAGCAGAAGCCAAGTAAACGTTTGCACCTTGACCTAAACGGTTCGGGAAGTTACGCGTAGAAGTCGATACACAAGTCGTGTTCGGTGCTACGCGTGCTTGGTTACCCATACAGAGTGAACAGCCTGGCATTTCAGTACGTGCGCCTGATTTACCATAGATGTTATAGAAGCCTTCTTCCATCAACTGATGCTCATCCATACGCGTTGGTGGCGCAATCCAAAGACGAGTTGATAAAGAACCACCTGGTACTTGCTCAAGCAATTTACCTGCAGCACGGAAGTGACCGATGTTGGTCATACAAGAACCGATGAATACTTCATCAATTTTGTCGCCTTGAACTTCAGAAAGAAGTTTAGCATCATCTGGATCGTTCGGGCAGCAAAGAATTGGTTCTTTGATGTCAGCAAGATCGATTTCGTAAACTTTTAAGTATTCTGCATCAGCATCAGCTTTTAACAGGCTTGGGTTATCTAACCACTTCTGCATGTTTTCAGCACGGCGCGCTATTGTACGAGCATCGCCATAACCTTCTGCGATCATCCACTTCAACATGGTGATGTTAGAACGTAGGTATTCAGCAACTTTCTCTTCAGAAAGAGTGATTGAACAGCCCGCAGCAGAACGTTCAGCAGATGCATCAGAAAGCTCGAATGCTTGCTCAACAGTCAAGTCATTTTCCATTTCTGTTAAGTCGATCTCAAGGATACGACCAGAGAAGATGTTTTTCTTACCTTTCTTCTCTACAGTTAAGTCACCAGCTTTGATCGCATAGTAAGGAATCGCATGTACAAGGTCACGTAAAGTAATACCAGGCTGCATTTTACCTTTGAACTTAACAAGTACAGACTCAGGCATGTCAAGTGGCATAACACCAGTTGCAGCTGCGAACGCAACCAGACCAGAACCCGCTGGGAATGAAATACCGATTGGGAAACGAGTATGTGAGTCACCACCAGTACCTACTGTATCTGGAAGTAACATACGGTTTAACCAAGAGTGGATAATACCGTCACCTGGACGTAAAGATACACCACCACGGTTCATGATGAAGTCTGGTAATGTATGGTGAGTTGTTACGTCAACTGGTTTTGGATACGCAGCAGTGTGACAGAAAGACTGCATTACCAAGTCAGCTGAGAAGCCCAAGCACGCCAAGTCTTTTAACTCGTCACGAGTCATAGGACCAGTTGTATCTTGAGAACCAACAGTTGTCATCTTAGGTTCACAGTAAGTTCCTGGACGGATACCTTGACCTTCAGGAAGACCACATGCACGGCCAACCATCTTCTGAGCTTGTGTAAAGCCTTTACCAGTGTCAGCAGGTTGTACTGGAGTACGGAATAAAGTAGAAGGTGCAAGACCTAATTCTTCACGTGCTTTCGCAGTTAAACCACGACCAATGATCAAGTTAATACGACCACCAGCACGTACTTCGTCTAAAAGTACAGGCGTTTTAAGCTCAGCTTCTGCAATTTGTGCACCGTCTTTGAACGCAGTAACTTTTGCAGCAGTATGATCAATTTTCAATACAACTTCGTCGCCCATGTTCATGTTAGCAACGTCGATTTCAACAGGTAATGCACCTGCATCTTCCATTGTATTGAAGAAAATTGGAGCGATCTTAGAACCTAAGCACACACCACCATCTTTTTTATTTGGAATGTGTGGAAGTTCGTTACCGAAGAACCAAAGTACAGAGTTAGTTGCAGATTTACGGCTTGAACCCGTACCAACAACGTCACCCACGTAAGCAACTTGATTGCCTTTCGCGATCAATTCTTTGATTTGGCTTAATGGACCAACTTCACCTGGTTTTTCAGGGTTGATACCGTCACGCTCGTTTTTCAACATTGCATTTGCGTGTAATGGGATATCTGGACGGCTCCAAGCGTCTTGAGCTGGAGACAAGTCATCAGTATTCGTCTCACCTGTTACTTTAAACACAGTGATTTTGATTTCTTCTGGAACGTCAGCACGGCTTGTGAACCATTCTGCTTCAGCCCAAGATTGTAAAACAGCTTTAGCCGCAGCATTGCCAGCTTTTGCTTTGTCTGCTACGTCATGGAATGCATCAAATACAAGAAGAGTTTTCTTCAATGCTTCTGCAGCTAATTCAGCAAGCTCAGCATTGTCAAGAAGTTCAACTAAAGGAGCAACGTTATAACCACCAAGCATCGTACCTAGTAAGTAAACTGCACGCTCTTTAGTTACAAGTGGAGAAGTTGCTTCGCCTTTTGCTAGAGCAGCCAAGAAAGCAGCTTTAACATATGCAGCTTGGTCAACACCTGCTGGAACACGGTTTTCAAGCAAATCTACTAAAAATGCTTCTTCGCCTGCTGGTGGATTTTTTAATAAAGTTACAAGTTCAGCAGTTTGAGCATCATCAAGCGGCTTCGGTGGGACTCCGAGTGCGGCACGTTCTTCAACGTGTTGGCGGTAAGCTTCTAGCACAGTGTTATTCCTCTTTTTTAAAAAATTACTTGTAAGTTCCAGCTTGCTACAAGCTTTACAAGTAATATGGACAGCAAAATTTTACTAGACTTCGCGTTAAAAGTTAATGCAACTACCGTATTTCTACGTGATGCCCATTATTTTATAGCGAAATGTTCATCTCTTTTGAATACCGCTTTGGTCTTAGATCAAAGTTTAATAAAACAACAAATTACATGCATAAAAAAAGACAACTGATGTGTCTTTCAAATGAACCTATTAAAATGATTTATACTTTGGTAGCTGGTCATGTGGTGTTGCCAAGCATTGCTCAGTAAATTTCTGTTTCAACTGTTCACGTTCTGCATCAGGATTCGCCTTCAGTTGGTCGATTGGCATTGCATATACCGTTTCAATAATTTCAAAGATAAATTTACGTGTTGTTTCATCTTCAATTTTATCTGCATGTTCTTTTGCTTGCTTTTGTTCAATGCCATTTTGACGGTCCAAAGTAATTGAACGCGCTGCATTGCCCACACTGACACAATAACCATGCCACTGTTCTGCTGGAGTTAATTGCTTTTTATCTGCACAACCAACTAGCACCAAACCTATTGCAATCAAAAAAACTTTTTTCATCATCGTACTGCGATTAATTTGATGCACACATCATACTGAAAGTTGTTCATTTTGCAAAAAAGAAGCGTTTAAATCAGTATAAGCTGCAATAAAATAATACAAATCATTTACTGCATCGCATGCTATTACCCATTTTCTGACATTTACCGCCCGTAGAAGAAAGATAGGTTGTGCCAGCAACTAAATTATAAGGTTTACCTTTCGCATCCCAACATCTTACACCATTGCAATTCTTCACAGGGATCAGTGCTTCGCTAGCAACTGTAATGGTTGCATTTGAGGTTGCAGTAGTTGTACCTGTTGATTTCGCTGTTTGTGTTGTTACCGTTGGAACATTTTTTTGTTCTTTGTTATTGGTCACGGAAACATTTATCGCACTGGGAGTTGTCACTGTTGTATTTATATTTTTTTTAGTTGGATCAAGTTGAGGATCTTGCTTCTGAGTGGGTGGTGGTGTTGCAGAATAAGTCGTTACCCCTTTCGAATCGACCCATTTATAATACTCTTTTGCATGTGCTTGGAATGTAAAGCCGAGTAATATTAAGCCTATAGTTACCAAAAGTTGACTTAAAGTGACAGGTTTCATCCACTCTCTCTAAAAAATGTCATTAATCTATATATTTTTCAATATCTTATTTTTATTTTAGCATATTTTTAAAAATACCCAGCATAAAAAAACCTGCTTTATTTTCATAAAACAGGTTTTCTAAAAAAGTTTTAAAAACGCCAGTTGTAGAATACGTCAATGGCTCTCTCTAAAGATTGACTTGCTTCTAAGTATAAACGGCGATTCATTTGATAACGTAAGGTCAATTTATTTACAGGTGTAAACACGCCTATGCCATAACGAATAAACAGGTCTGGCGTGATATAGCCCGTTAAACTCACTTGAGTGTCATCACCTGTACCCTGTGCATCAAGTGCTAAACCACTGAGACCAAATGTTCGACCAATCTGATTCGTTAACGCCCGTGTTCCTCCTAAGCCCATACTGATGCCTGCGGCTGCAATGGTATTGTTTACATCAGATTTAAAGCCTTCTGTATTACTTAGGCCGCTACTTCCTTCATTGATACGACCTGTGACCAATGCATTCAATGCTTCTTGTTCAGATAAACCTGCATCATTATAAATTTGAACATTTGGAACGGTTGCTGTCCCAGTCACACGTAAACCAACAATACTACCTTGAACTGATTTATTCGCATCAATATCAAGTGTCGGATTCGCAAGTGGACCATTAAAACGTGCGATTGCTCGGTTCAAATCTAAGCTTTGACCATAAGCTTCAATCTTCACTTTCTGACTCACGCCAATTGCACCATTTGCTTGCATTGCAGTTTCTAAACCACGTTGTGATAAATGCAAGCGACCAACCAATGGAATATTACTTTCAAAACCTTGGAAGATCACTTGATTGCCTAATGTCAGTGTCATATCCGCGCGAATATCCCACGGTTTAGCTGCTTTTAATGTCGCAAGTAAATCTTGTCCTTGCTGTACGACTCGTACATCTGGTGAAATATTTACAACTGGTGCAGTAGTCTCTGGCATAGAAATACGAGCACGTGGTACATCAATCGTTCCTCTTAAACTAAATTGTTGTTTAAATGGGTAAACATCCAAATTTAAATCAGGTTGCACGATTGCCGTAATCATCGGCGCTTGGCGAATTAAAAGATTATCACCTTTCAAACTAAGCGCGAGATGAGGATCTTCTTTCCAATTGAAGCTCCCTTTTAATCGCCCAACCCCTTGTCCACTGTTGAACGCACCATCAATACTGGCTGAATCTTGTCGAATAGATGAATAAAGCTGAATGTTGTTTAAATTTACAGGCAGTGAAATCATACTAATTGCGCCATTTTTTAAGCGCATTTCACCTGTAAATTGTGGTTGAGTCAGTGTGCCATTAATTTTTCCAGCCAGTGCAAGCGTGCCCGCCATTGAACGCACATCTTTAATAAATGGCTTGAATACTTTGAGTTGTACATTATCAAAAGCAACTTCACCACGCATTGGCATTCCATTTTGAAATGGATTCACGATCACGTTAGCGTAACCTGTACCAATGTCGGGTGTTTTCATATCCACACGGAATAATAAGCCATCATTGACACTTTTCGCGATTAAACTCAATTCATCATAGGTGACTGTGGTCGCAATATCTTGAGGATCATCAGGTGCAAGGCCCAATGCTCCTTTACGAGTGACTAAACTTGCATCTAGTTTTGGGCGACTACCTTTAGCCCACGAAGCTCGAGCATAACCATTCAGTTGACCAGTAACTGCTAAACCTTCTGGCATAAATACCGCAAAATCATTTAAATCTAGATTTTTAGTAACAACTGAAAAATTACCTTTATTTTGGCTAATACGTGCCGATTGATCTAAACAAACCTGGCTATGCAGACTTTGCCAACAATGCTGTCCGATATAAAGTTCAGATTGGGCTGTAGAATAAATGATGGCTGCACTTTGATTTTGTACTAAATCAATACGGCGTGATTTAAAGTAACCTTTTTGTAATTGCCCTAACCATTCATTGTTCTGATTGAAACCACCTGCAAGCTGTACATAAAAATTAGATTGGCGATTATTACTTTCAACTTTTAATATATGTGCTTTGCGCGTGCCGCCTAAGTTAATCGTTGCATTTTCTATTTCACGATTACCACTTCGTAAATGATCAACTTTGGCAACTAATAATGTAGGTGTTGCTTCAGAAGTCGGCAATTCACCCTGAATACGCAGTGATTTAACGCTTGCCACATCCTTGAATGCGAAATTATCCACGGCAATATTTGCAGTTGCTTTTAAACGTGGTTGTGATTGAACGTTTAAAACGCCGTAGGCACGACCTTGCAAACCTGGATAAATCTCATACAAGGCTGGAGCATTTAGTTTCACTCTTAAACTTTGTGCATTGCCTGTGGCTTGTAACTGGTTCTGAGCATAGGCAAAAAATAAGTTATTGGCTTCAAACTGTTGCGGTAAAAAACCTTTCTGGTTGGAGTCTAACAACAAAGTAAGGTTACCACGACCACGAACAGGTTTATTATTCAGAAAACCTGCCGCGTTTAAATCCCGAATATCGATGCGCTTCAGCTTTTCAGACCAAACACCTTGTGTTTTAACATGCCCTGAGAGTTCACCTTTAAGTGTTGAAACAAAATACTGTGGTTTGAAGCGTACTAAAGATGCATTGATATCCCAACCAAGTTTATTTTTTAGGTTCACAGCACCTGTAGCAAAAATCTTACCTGCCACACCATCATGTTTTAACTCATTAATTTTTATATATTCTGGTGTTCCTGCCACGTTGATTTTCAACAGTCCATTGCCTTGATTTAATGCATTTAATGAACCGTTGTAATCAACTGCAAAACTTTTAAAACCTCCACCAGACTTCTGATCATTAAACATTAAAGCGGCTGTACTTTTGCCTTTTAATGCAACGGTTTCTATACGATCTGACTGAACAATTTGACCTTTTAAATCAATACGATCAAATTGAATGATCTGTTGATTCGGTTTTGCAAAACCAGTTGCTTTAATATCGCCATTTAATAAATTAACAGGTGCAGTAGCAACGACTGTTTGTGGATTAAAATTCTTGGCTTTAAGCTGAGCCTGCCAGGCTAACTGTTGCTTTTCAGTAGGTAGTTTAACTTTTGCTTGCCCAGATAAACTCCCTTTCGCAGCCTGATAACGAAAGTTTTCAACATTCAGTAGATTTGATTTTATATCAAGACGGGCATCATATTTACCCGTTGGTAGTAATGCTTTCTCATGAGGTTTCACTGTTGTAGAAACATAGATATCTTGTTGTCCTTGTTTTAAGGCGATGTCGGTATGACCGTCCTCGCTAGTCAACCAACCAATATAAGGAACTGCCCGATCTATATTTTTCCATGCCACATTTAATAGCATCGGCTGTGGTGTGTGATCTTTCGATGCAGCTTGATTGAGTTTAACCGCCCAAGTTTCATATTGATCAAAAGCAAGCTGTGCACTTAAAGCTAAACCTTTTTCCATAGACCCAGATGAACTTAAATGAGCATCTAAATTAGGCGGTAAAAAATCCTTTGCGATTTGCGGAACAGTTTTATCTTTAGGGTTTAAATGATCCAAACGACCTTGAATATCCCATGAAACATGCTCATGCCAATTGACTAAACCTTTGAGCGCAATAGATCCACCCATTAACTGACCATTAAAGTCTTGAATATTCAATTGATTCTTTAGATCTGTCTCCATTAAAGCATTGTATTTACCTTCGGGGATTTGCTCACCTGTCAAATCGGTATCTAGATTTAAAACCAATTTTCGAATATCGCCGCTAAATCTTGCAACACCATCTTTGGCAAATAATTTCTGTTCTTGCAACAAAGGTAAATGATAATTTTTAAAAAGCAGTTCGCCTTGCATCGGTACGTGATCACGCACTGGGTGTATAACAGCCCAACCTGTTAATAAATCTGGGGTCTGTGTTGCGACACCTGCTTTTAATGTATCTAAAGATCCGGCCGCAACAACTTTAATAGTATGAATATTTAAACTTTTTAACGATGGAATAATTAGATCTGCTTTCGCATGAATTGGATATTTACCACTAAAATCCATTTTCCCTGTGGCGTGTTGGACTGCCAAATATCCCATATCCATTTTAGAATCCTTAAACTCTAATTTGGTTCCAGACCATAGGGCATCTTTCAAGTAAATATCATTAAAACCAACTTTCGATGTTTGAGTTTTAATCTCAAGATGATCAAGAGTTGCTTCATCTACACGCAATACGAATGGAAGTTTGATTGCATCAAAGGCAAATGGCTTACCTGAAGGCGATTTTTTGTTGATCACCTTCAGATTACGTACATCAGCATGACTTAAATGTATTTCTTTATTTAAGATTGCGCGCCAACCAAGAGAAACATCAGCACGATCCAAAGTAACATCTACAGCTTTTAATTGAACTAAAACATTCTTAAGGATGATTCCTCTGAGTAAATTTCCACCCTCATATTCATAACGAATCATTTTTTGGCTTTGCAGTACCCGATCTAATAAAAAACGACTACCTTTATCGGTAGAAATCATAACGATTAAAGAGCTAACCAATAACAAAAGTATGATCGACAAAATTAAAGCAACACTTCTCACGATGCGTCGTTCTGGTCTTGGTCCAACTGGTGGCGTTAGTTGTGGTTCTACTTCCGTCATAATCAACCTAAAATTGTTTGAGCTTTTCTAAAGGATGTTTTTAAATTATTAAAGCTGTGAGCCGATGAAAAAATGTAATCGGATCGGGTTATTGTCATTGGAAATACCAGATGCCACATCAAGCCGTATTGGTCCTATTGGTGATCTCCAACGGATACCAACACCAATACTATATTCGGTTGGGTTACTAAACTGTTTGTCATATGAATTACCAAAATCAGAGAAAATTGCTGCTCGCCAACCATCTTTAAACTGATAATTGTACTCTAAAGATCCTACGCCTAAAGCTTGTCCACCGATTTTAAAACCGTTCTCCTCTGGCGAAAGACTTTTGTAATCGAAACCGCGTAAGGACTGGTCTCCACCTGTAAAGAAACGGAGGTTATAAGGCACTTTTTTAAAATCATCTGTGAAAATATAACTGGTGTCCGCTCGACCTACAAATTGGTGATTTTCATTTTCACCCAATGAATAAATAAAACGCCATCCACCTGTCAAAATTGCCATATTTGCATTTGATAATAATGACTCTGTCCCTAATTCAAGCTTGTATGTTTGCTTAAAACCTTTGGTTGGATTCAAGAGGGAATTACTATTGGTCTTAGAAAGTTCATATCCAAATAACAAGGATTCTTGTTCCGAATCAATCCCTGATACTTTAAAAGCGTCAGGTAATTGATTGATATCAATATCACCTTTTTTAGTTAGGCGATCTAAACGGTAACGTAAACCAATGATGTGTTGCCAATCACCCAAAGGATTTTTAATAACACGTTCACCACCTAAAACAGCGGACTCAACCAATAAATTAATATCTGGGCCAATGTCATTGCGCTCTTCACGCTCGTAACCACCGACAACATTAAAATAATCATTTAACGGATGTTTATAAGGAATGCTATATCGCCCATCTATAGATTGACGAATTTGTGACACCTCAATGTTGGCATCAAATGCATGACCATACTTATTTACAATTGCTCGTCTGTATTGACTACGCAAACGAGCACCCGTGTCTGTACCGTAACCAATACCAGTTTCTAAACTATTCAAACGGTCGGCATTAAGCGTTACTACGACTGGAATTTTTTTCTCAATTCTCGTTTGCTCTTCTAATTTCTGGCGTTCATCTTCTTCATCATCATGTTCATGTGATAAGGGCATAGAGCGTGCTAGAGCATAGGCTTGAGGGGGTTGACCTCCAGAGAATTGTGTTTCATCAACGACATTTTGCGTCACTTGTTGTGCAGAAGTTACTTTTTGTCTTGCCAATTCTGCTTTCTGTTGACTATTTAGCAATTGAGATTGTTGGATTTTCTGTTGATCGACTAAAGCTTGAAGATCTGGCGCTAACTCTAAAGTAGGCTGAACTGGATCAGGTTTAATCGTATCTACCAATGTGTAATTAAAGTAACGTGTATTCGTTAAGTTATTTGCTAAGGCATTTACACGCCAAAATGCATAGTCATCACCCTCTTTCCAAGGTGCCAAACTATCTAAAACTTTTTGAGTTAAAGGCAATGGCTTAGTTGGATCGCTCATACGATACTCAACTTGTTTAAGTTTATATCGCTCGCCCGTCTCATATTTTAGATTAATTTCAGCTACTTTTTCTGGCTGGGTAATTTTGACATCATGCAAACGCCAATAACTATCAAAAAAACCGTTATCCGATGCAGCATTCACTATCTTTGTTTTTGTTGTTTCATATTTACCGTGATTAAAGATATCCCCTTTTTCTTGTTCTGGGATCAAGCGTAAAACTTGGAAGTGAGGCAGGTTTTCACCCGCACCAGAAAATTCAATATTTTGCTCTTTAATACGGACGGGTTCATTCGGTGTGACGATGACTTTAACTTTATTATCACTTACCCTTTCAAATTTATACGTGGCATTATAGTAGCCTACAGCTTGTGCAGCCTGATTGGTCAACACTCTTAACTGAGGTAAAGCGGTGTTAAAGTCTTCAAAAGATTCTTGAGTAAAACTTGATAGTTTTGCTTTTATATTTGCAGCCAACGCAGGAGGCGCGCCAGCGACATCAGCAGTAATACGCGGAATTTTCTCTGCACCCATCAAACTATCTGGGTGAAAACGATTCCATATTTTTCGGAAGAAACCGACTTTTTCTTTAGGCTGATCACTTTGTGTTTGAAACTCTGGTAGTGTTCTACCCGTTTCATTTGCTTCAACGACAATCTTACTGTCGGTTTGAATATCTTGCATCAGCCGATTAATATCCACTGGAGCCTTAGTAATTTCTATCAGTTCAGGCGGTGAAATGTCTTTAACAACTGTTGGTGGATTTTTTGACGTACTTTCTCGATAAGCTTGGGCCTCATTTTTTGCATTCTCAGCCTCACGAAAAATTTCATTCGCCATTGTTTGGTCAACAGGGATAACTGGCAAATTTTCTAAATTATCATCAAGCTGAATCGGTTTTAATTCATTAATCTGATTATTAGACTGCTCTTGCTGTTTCAATGCCAACAAGCTGTCTTGTTCGGCTTGATTAGCAAGAGACTGATTTGTACTGCTTGATAAAACAGTTGATGTATCCTCAGTACTTTGATCAGATTTAACTTGATTCAAAGACTGTTGGTCTAGGGTTTTATTATTTGATGTATCTGTTAATTGTTCTTGCGCACAAGCAGCTGATATACAAGAAGTAATTAAAAAAGTGCTACAAATAAGTTTAGGAAAGCTCTGCATTTTAAATATTAAATGCATAGAATGAACCAACGTTAACTGTTTAAAATTAGCTTTAGATGACATGTAGAACTCTAAACTTATTTTTAATTTATCATTTGTGACTGGTGAAAATACTTCAAATCTTTGATTTTCATCCAATCAAATATCAAAGTATCATACATGCATTTTGTAGCATTTTTACAGTACGTCACATTTTTTTATAAAACACAATGAAGTGAACACACAATGAAACAAGATGAGCGCTTAATGACATCACGTCGGTTTGCACCGATGTTTTTCACTCAGTTTTTTGGAGCCTTAAATGATAATGTTTTTAAGCAAGCTCTACTTTTAGTGATCACTTATGGTTGGATTCAGCAACAAAGTGCTCCCGTCAGTACACTCAATAATCTAGCTGCCTTATTATTTATCTTGCCTTACTTTTTCTTTTCTGCAACTGCTGGGCAAATTGCTGATAAATATGAAAGATCTCAACTCATTCGCTTTATAAAAATATTAGAAATTATCATTATGTTGATTGGAACCGCGGGGTTCTTGCTTGGAAATTTATGGTTACTACTTTTTGCATTATTTCTGATGGGAACGCACTCAACTTGTTTTGGTCCAATCAAATATGCAATTTTACCAGAAATTCTAAAACAAGAAGAATTGATGTCGGGTAATGCACTTTTCCAATCAGGTACATCGATCGCAATATTATTAGGAATGATTCTTGGAGGTGCAGTCATTGCATCATCGGAAGGAAATTTATTGTGGATTAGTGTCACTGTTGTCATCATAGCTTGCTTAGGCTATTTATGTAGCCGATTTATTTTACCTCAAAAGGTTGCAGCGCCAGATTTACAAATTGACTGGAATTTTTTTCGTACAAGTTTTCAAACTTTAAAATATGCTAGAAGCCTTCCGATCATATTTATTGTTTTGCTCGGTAATTCTTGGTATTGGTTTTATGGCGCAACCTATTTAACTCAAATTCCTCAATTGACCCAACAAAACCTGCATGCTTCTGAAAACGTTGTCAGCCTACTTCTCACCTTTTTCTCTGTTGGCATTGGTGTAGGTTCATTACTGTGCAGACGTATCGGTGGTACAGAGATCAATATTAAAATGGTACCTTACGGTGCGATTGGGTTAACGATCTTTGCTTTGTATTTAGCAGCGAGCCTATCTTTTGTTCCTGAACGAACTGGCGATTTACTGAGTTTAAAAGATATTTTTACCCAAGGTGCCGTGTACTATCATGTCATGCTTGCCGTGACTTTATTAGGTATTAGTGGTGGATTTTATATTGTGCCGCTATATGCAATGATGCAAGCTTACTCACCACGTTCTCACCGTGCACGTGTGGTTGCCGCAAATAATATTCTAAATGCTGTATTTATGGTTTCTTCTGCAGTTTTCTCAATTTTAATCTTAAGCATTTTAAAAATTGATATTAAAATATTATTTACGATTACTGCAGTTTTAAGTGCTATTTTCTCATTTTGGTTATTAAAGCGTTTAAAACCATTGTTGGAAAATGCACCCAATACTTTAGAGGATTAATATATGCGTCATTTTACAGGTATCGATAAACTTATTAATTCTTTTGATCAGGCTTTGCGTAGCTTAGTGCCAGGGGCAACTGCTGCTCAACGATCCAATCCAGCAAATTCAGAACCTTCACAATTATGTGTTAGCGATGCTCGTCATGTAGCAGGTTTAATGCGTGTCAATCATAGTGGCGAAGTCTGTGCGCAAGCGCTTTATCACGGTCAGGCGCTCACTGCAAAGCTGCCTCATGTTCGAGAAGAAATGCAACAAGCTGCGATAGAAGAACAAGATCATCTGGCTTGGTGTGAAGATCGTTTAAAAGAATTAGACAGTCATACGAGCTTACTCAATCCAATTTGGTATGGTCTATCTTATGGTATGGGCGCAATAGCAGGTATTGCAGGTGACAAATATAGCTTAGGTTTTGTCGCTGAAACGGAACGTCAAGTCAGCCAACATCTACAGGAACATATTCAACAACTTCCATCTCATGATGATCGTTCACGTAAAATTTTAGAACAAATGAATGAAGATGAATTACACCATCGCGATACAGCCTTAAAGGCTGGAGGTGTTGATCTACCTGTACCTGTGCGTATTACCATGACAGCTATATCAAAATTAATGACTAAAACCAGTTATTATTTATAAATAAAAAAGGGGAAATTATAATTTCATAATTCCCCCTTTTTTATTACTTCAATCAATTTAATTTAAATAATTCTACTTAAAAATTAACGTAACCCACGTTCAGCTTTAAAACGTTCCAAATTTCGAACTGCATCTTGATAACGTGATTGAACTCTGCTGCTATTGATGCGCAAATCATATAAACGTTTTCTATAATCATCACGATCCTTAACAGATAAGTCTTTACGCTCTAACTCTTTTAAATAATAGTTAATATCATTTTGTGAGCGATCAAACTCCGCGTTTGCTTGATAGTAGCCATTTGCAACTTGATAATATATTCGCAAAGACTCACGTTTGTCTAAAGGACAAATACGAAAATCACCACGCCCTTCTAACGCTTCATTAAAAATAGTTTCTGGTCGACAGTAATAGCCCAAACCTTTTTGGTAACCTTGTTCATAAAGCTTTTGATTCGGCACAATATTGGCTTTTTGACAAGAAGAATAATATTTATCTAATCGAGATTCCTGTCCTGCTGCACCATCTTTTTCTCCAACATTAAACCAATTTGCAGTTTTACATTGTTCAACACTCATGGCAGCACAGCCTGAAAGTAAAATTGTAAAACCTACTAGCAATGAAATTTTATTCACGGAATATTGTTCATATTATTATAGTGTTAGATAGAAATAACGGGATAAGAATTTTTCCTATCGTAATCTAAATCTGGAACCTGCCACAAATCATAAAGTGGAATTTTAACATCTAAGGCTAATGGTAACTTTTTTGGATTAAATTGCATATCTTCTAAAGTCCCCCCCCAAGCAATCACATCAATATCCAAGCTAATATTATGTGATGGACGAACTCGACCAGATTGTGCTTCTAAGTTTTTCAGGATTTCAGTGATCTCATCAACATTCAGTCGACTTTTTAATAAACAAGCTGAATTCCAATAATCGGCACCAACACGATCCCGACATGGGATTCTATAAATTGAAGAAAATTCCACTATACCTAAGCTTAATATCTGTTGATAAGCAAAAGTGAAATTTTGTTTTTGTTTGAGGTTACTCGCCAATGCGAGCGCAAAAATTGTTTCTGTTGCGTTCAAGGCGAATTCCTACTGCATTGGCTTGTGCAATGATGGCGGGTTTGCGAATGGTGATACTGATCGATTCGATCGTGGGGAAAGTCGTAAATAAACATTCAAGTACCAATTGTGCGGCGTGCTCAATCAGTTTCGGTTTAGCCTCTTGTATAACTTGGGCCGCAAGCTCACAGATTTGCGCATAGTTGAGCGTATCTTCCAACTCATCCGAGTATGCAGCGTGTGATAGATCATTATGAATGATGAGATCTAGCATCAAAGGTTGAATAATTTGGCGTTCCCAGTTGAAACAGCCAACCACAGTATCCACCTTCAACCCTTCAATTATAATGGCATCCATAATGACCTAATGAACCGATAAATAAATTAATGCTTTAAAAACGAAGCAGGTTCAATATTGTGAACCATTTTTAAACGTTGGTCAGCATAAATATCGGTATACGGTGCGAGAACACGCATGAAACGATCAAAATATAGCATTTGCTTGAATAACAAAGCGAAGTCACGCGGGAATTTGATACCATGACGCTCACCGACAGCCACCATATCCATCATAATGTCATTCAAATCTGCTGGATTGGAACTGAGAATTTCTTGCGGATCTGCCAGTAATACACCGCTAAATAAACGCTCTAAATCATCAGCCAAGACTTGAGTGTCAATTTTATGATGAGTCATGCCCATTTTCAGCATATTCTCAGCCATCGCAACATAATTGGTGTGCTGTAATGCATCCATAAATGCCATACATGCTGTCCAAACTTCAGGGTTTAACTGACCAACAATACCAAAATCAATAAAACCAATACGACCATCTTCAAGTAACATCAGATTTCCAGCGTGTAAATCAGCATGGAAACTCTTACATAGCATGAGACTACCAAACCAAGTATTCATTGCAGTAATCAGAACTTGTGTTGGGTCTTTGGCATATTTTTTAACAACATCAAAATCAGTTAATGACACCCCGTACAGGCGCTGCATAGTAAGTACACGACGCGTTGAAAATTGATGATAAACTTTTGGTGCAGTGGCAGCCTGATTGCCAGAAATGTTCAGATATTGAATAAAGTCATCCAGATTCTGTGCTTCTTCAATAAAATCAACTTCACGTACCATACGTGTTTTGATCTCATCGACGATTTCAGAAAGTGAAGCAAACTTAATTTTAGGAACGGCTTTTTCTAATAGTTTTGTAGCCCAATGCACCACATTTAAATCAGTGTATAAAATGGTTTCAACACCAGGTTTTTGAACCTTTAATACCACATCTTCACCCGTAACTAGTCGAGCGGCATGGACTTGTGCAATTGAAGCTGAAGCTAGTGGCTTTTCATCGATAAAACTAAAAATTTCATTCAGATTACGGCCTTCAAATTCTTCAGCTAATACTTGTTGGATATAGCTAAATGGCAAGGTTGGCGTTTGATCTAAACAGCCTTGGAATTCCTGAACGTATTCACGAGGGAATAAAGACGGCGTACTGGCAATAAATTGACCCAATTTAATATATGTTGAACCAAGCGACTCAAAGGTCTCACGCATGAGCTTTGCATTACTTGGTTTTTCAGTTGCATATTTCACACCTGCTTGTGCCGCAACAATAAATGTTTCACCTATACGTGCAACAGAACGTAATCCATCGAATAAAATATTTCTTTTCATAATCTTTCATTGCCTTACAGATGGTCTTAGTTTAGCAAATTTTGCTCAATTTACCGATCAAGTTGCCTGACAAACTGGACAATTTACATCTTTTTCAAATTTAAGAATGCGTTGCGATAGATTTAAACCATTCCAAAGCAACAATTTTTGCTTTAATGGTGTGAGACCAAGTCCTAAAAACAACAAAGTGTGATGCGCTTGTAATGACGCTATCATTACAGGAGTGGTAGCTAATACACCTGACTCCGCACAACGTAATCCTTCATTGGCATGATCTTCTTTCGGAAACAGACATTCATAACAAGCTGAATCAGCATCCACCATAAACAGTTGCCCTTCAAAACCAATGGCTGACGCACTGATAAGCGGTACTTGATGTTTTCTACACACCGCATTCACTAGATAACGAGTCGTAAAATTATCGCAACCATCCAAGACTACATCTTGATGCTGTACAAGTTCATCAGCATTCGTTTCATCGAATCGTATATTTTGATAGCTAACTTGTATATGCGGATTAATGTCTTTTAGATGCTTTGCCAGTATTTCGGCTTTGTATCGACCTAAATCTTTTGTCGTAAAGGCAATTTGTCTTTGCAGATTACTCATTTCAATCGTATCAGCATCGACAATGGTAATTTTACCTACACCTGCACGTGCCAACAGCTCAGCACTGGTACAACCGATACCACCTGCGCCGATTATTAGCACATTGGCGAGTTTTAGTTTTTCTTGTGCTTCGATATCCCAACCATCTAATAAAATCTGACGACTATAGAGATGCATTTCCTCATTACTTAGCTCAAATTCGTTTTCCAAATGGTCTGACACGGGACTTACTTCTTGATCATCAAAAGTGTTCATGATTTTAAGTCGATGCAGGTTCTGAGGAAAGTAATAAATTAGAACGAACACTGTTTTCTTTTGACAAAAAGCGATTTTACCCCAATATTTTTCTTACTCTTTAACTGAACCATACCGGGTTTGTCGGAGACTTTTTATTTAAGTTAGGCCACCTGACCTAACGGGTTAATCTTATCATATGACATTGCTTCAAACTCAAAAGGCGATACATAACCGAGTGCACTGTGTACACGCTTTTTGTTGAATCAATCAACCCAACTTAATGTCGCAAGTTGTACATCTGCTAGACCTTGCCAATCTGCTTTTAAATATTCAATCACCTCTGTTTTGTATAAACCATTCACCGTTTCAGCCAGAGCATTATCGTATGAATTACTGTTCGTATTAGCTGCAGTGTAAAAATAACCCTCTATTGGCATTTAAAAATGCCCCCTTTCTTAACACGCTAAACACCTTGTATACCTAGCTTTTGCATCAATCGAGCAACTGTACAGCGCGCAGCAACATAGCCTTGATGTTTCAGTTTTTGCCAAACTTTACGTACACCATATCGACCTGAACTTTCCTTCCAAATTCGTTTAATTTGTTCAGCATGGATGCAAGTCATGTAAATCTCGTTTCGCTTGATGTTCCCTTGCGAAGCAATGCTTCTCATCACAGAGGACTAGAGTTCGGTAATAGGTTGAAGCTGCGATAGGTAAAATTCTACAAATTGCCTCAACACCATATAACGCCTTATTATGGATAAAATCCATCACTATTTGTGTGGGCGGTCGAGCTCCGCCTGGCCGAAAAAAGCGGCTGCTTTACATAGAATGTCATTAGCACGATTCAGTTCTTTATTTTCATTTTCCAGTTGTTTGATACGTTCTTGATCTGAAAATTGTTGTACTTTGATTGGATTTTGTTGATCTAAGTATTTTTAATGCTCTCATATCAGGACAGTTAATTTCCAACAAATCCAGCACAGTTGCTGTTCCTTAAAGTTTCTTTCAGTTGTTAAAACAAGAAAGAATTAAGAAGAAAATATATAGCAAGAACTGAAGCCAAGTCTAATATCTTTGAATATATTGAGGTGTTCTGCAGTTCAAACGCGGCCTAGTTCCAACGGTCAACGTTCTTCATTAGATTATGAGAGGGTCTATCAAAAGATGGTTATGTGTGTCTAGAATTTTGGTGACTATTCACATTTCTGTTCCATGATTTATGGTTACTTATTACTTATGTTACTATGTCAGGAGCGATACAAGAATTAAGGTAACTTATGAAAATAGCGAATACGAAATTACTGGCTGGTGCTTTTATGGCCCTAACTTTAACTATGCTTAGCCCTGTCGTACTTGCAAATGATAACAATGATATACGAAAGACTGTTGTAGTTAAGTTTGCTAAAAAAGCTGACTCTGCAAATTATTACGGAAGGCTAGATGGATACAAGTATGATTCCTACAAATTTTATGCTAAAAAAGGGCAAAAGTTAAAAGTGAAGTTGACTGGAGGAAATGTTGAAACTTACTTATGGGGTAATCAATTAAAAGACTCCATCAATCTTGGAGAATATTCTTCAGAGCTTGATGATAATGGTATTTATATTTTACCTGCTTCAGGTGAGTATGAAATTAGAGTATTACAACCTAGATCACAGGCAAGAAAAAATAAAAAACCTCAATACTGGATGAGTATTAACATTAAATAAAGACTTGCTAGATTCGTTTAAACTTTTATACAAGGGTTCAAAAACTATTGCCAGTTAAGCAGGGCGTGATTTTTACGCATATATGTTTATGTTATTAAAATGATATAGATGACTTGTTTAATACCCTGAGGAATAATTTAATCTGTTTAATCTTGCTGTGCGTTAGTCACGTTTCTTTCGAAATTTGATTATATCTTTCAACATAACCATCATGATATTCAATCTCTTTTGATAAGAATTTACAGTGGAAGAACAGGCGAAAATTGTCTTAAACAATGGTAATTCCTTATCTTTAAAATAAAGAACGCCCGATGGAATTCATTAGGCGTTTACTTAAAATAAGTGTCAGCTTATTTTATAACCAGATGTACTTGTCAATCATGATTCTTTTTCTCAATTGCCTTAAAAAAACAATCTTGCTATTTTTGACTTTTCACACCATTTTGTTCAATTTGTACTGCGGCTTGCCAGCTAGGTAGTTGGCTTAAACCTGCTACATAACGTTGGATATGCGGATAATTTTCACCTTGTCCCATATGATAAACTAAAGCATGTAGTCCAAAGCCCATCATAAAGTCAGCACCGGTTAAACGGTCTGCGACTAGAAATTCTTTATCTTTAGGACTTACGCACTATTATTTATAGATTCTCTGTGGTAGGAGATGATTTTTATCGAGAATAAAGTCATCAATGAAGTCTTTGATGATTGGTCTAAATAATTTCTTCTGCCAACGATATACATTT
>NZ_JACAXC010000040.1:0-23115 GCF_013391535.1 Acinetobacter sp. SwsAc4 | reverse complement strand
AAAAAGATAACTCATTGAAATAATGGCATAATACTTGTTTTCTGACGACGAATATGATGACACATTTCAATGAGTTACATCTCATCTTAAACAAATATCTAAAGTGGAACAAGTCACATGCAAAATGTTTTACACTGATTATGCTTGCATTAATTGTAAAACAGACATGTAATCTTTCTTCTGCATCTAAAGCCTTACCCATCAAGTGCTTACCATAATCATTTTATCGACGTATACAACGCTTCTTTGCAGATCAGTATTTCAATTATCGTCAAATTTCTCAGTTAATTTTCAATATATTTTCATTCGATAAAGTCCAATTAACTTTGGATAGAACCAACTGGAAATGGGGAAAACGAGACATCAATATCTTGATGTTAGCCATCGTCTATCGTGGAATAGCGATACCTATTGTTTGGACATTGCTCAATAAACGTGGAAATTCAGATACAAAAGAGCGTATTGCTTTGATTCAACGCTTTATCTCCATTTTTGGTAAAGATCATATTGTAAATGTGTTTGCAGACAGAGAATTTATCGGTGAGAAATGGTTTACATGGTTAATTGAAAATGACATTAGCTTCTGTATACGTGTTAAAAAAACTTTATTGTGACCAATCACTTAGCCAAGAATCATAAAATTAGTGATTTATTTCATCATCTTCAAGTTGGTCAAACTGAATGTCGTAAACGACGTATTTGGGTTGGTCGAGTGAAACTGTATATTAGTGCGCTACGATTAGAAGATCGAGAACTTTTACTTGTTGTTTCTCCTATGTTTAATGCTTCTGCTATTCGTGATTATGCATTACGCTGGGAAATCGAAACCTTATTTAGTTGTCTCAAAGGACGTGGATTCAATCTTGAAAATACTCGTTTAACAGACCCTAGACGAGTCAAGAAATTGATAGCAGTGCGAGCGATCGGTTTCTGTTGGTGCTATTTAACAGGTGAATGGCAACATGATCAAAAAAAAAGCGATAAAACGAAAGAAGCATGGACGACTTTCAGTAAGTTTATTTCGCTACGGTTTGGACTATGTTCAAATGGCTATTCTACGTTTGATTGGTTTTGGAAAAAAAGAAAAATTTAAGAAAGTGCTCGCAATTTTAAGGAAGAAAAAGCCTGATAGGACAAGGTCCCTATGAAATTTGTCGTTTACAGAGAAAATTAGCATAATACACGTTATACTAAATTAAAAATGGGAGCCTAAGCTCCCATTTTTATTAATGATTTTTTAAATCTTTTAGCATTGCTTCACGCAGAATTTTATTCATACGTGTTTGATAACCTTTTCCTTGTGCTTTTAACCATGCTAATACATCCGCATCAAGACGAACTGACGTTTGTTGCTTCACTGGACGAAAAAATTGCCCATGACGAATAGCATTACTCCAGTCTGTAATTTCAGGAATATCTGATAGATCTAGCTGATCGTCAGGAACCGTTCCCTTAGCAAGCAAGTGTTCAACTTCAGCATCTTGCTTGTTGCTGAAATTTTCATTCAGCTCTTCGCGTGTATATCTAACCATGCTCATATTGATTGCGCTCCGCTTTGGTTACTTGTCTTGCACTAATGATTCGTATGATTTCACAGTCATCTTCATCAAAGATGGTATGAGCGACTAATAACATCAGTACGCCTTTAACCTTACCAATGGTTTGCCAACGCTCTTCCCCATTGGTATGTCTGTCTTGGATTGAGATCCGTAGAGGATCTTCAAAAACAAGGCTTGCAGTTTCAAAAGAGATATCATGCTTTTTCTGATTCTTTCGATTCTTTGCCTCATCCCATTCGAAATACTGTTCCATAAAAAACATTCAAATTTGTATATACAATAATGTATCACATAATTGTATCGCTCAAGCTGAATAGAGTTTTTTTTGGTCAATTTTATTGGCTGAAAGTGACAATTTCGCTGAATAAAAAGCCGACTTGTTTCAAAATCGGCCTTTTGCTGTTTTTTAGGGTGGTTGAAATTTTTTAACTATATGAAAAACAATAATTTTTTAAAGAACTGTAACTCCAAAATAGAAATGTCCGGTTTCTCCAAAGTAAAAATGTCCGCTTTTAGAATATGCACTTCTGCAATTTCCTTAGCGGACGGTTTGATATGTTGGTGTCTATATCAGATAAAGAACTTAAACGATTGTCGGTCTTGCAGGAAATCTGCGATCAACGCATAACTCAATCCCAGGCTGCCTAGCTACTTCATATTTCAGAACGTCAGATCAGACGCTTACTGCAGAAATACAAAGCTCAAGGTCCATCTGCATTAGCCCATGCCGGTCGTGGCCAAATCAGCAATTCCAAACTTCCTGAAGAACTCAGACTCAAGTGCCTTAATATTGTTTCTGACCAACTCCATGGTTTCGGACCCACTTTAGCGCATGAAAAGCTCACCACCGTACATGGATTCGATCTTTCAGTAGAAACCCTGCGTTCTTGAATGATTGCAGCTGACTTATGGATTCCTCGATCCAAGCGCCTGAAACGCCCGTATCAGCCTCGTTACAACCGGGATTGCTTTGGTGAACTGATCCAAATTGATGGCTCACACCATGACTGGTTTGAAGGACGCGCTGCTAAATGCTGTCTGCTGGTGTTTATCGATGATGCTACAGGAAAATTGCAGCATTTACGCTTCTGTGAGTCAGAATCAACCTTTGACTATATGATTTCAACACGCTTATATGTCGAACAGCACGGTAAGCCTTTAGCATTTTACAGCGACAAACATTCAGTCTTTAGAGTGAATCAAAGCAGCAAGAAAGACACTAAGATTACCCAGTTTGGACGTGTACTCAGCACCCTGAAATCGATATCATCTTCGCTAATTCACCGCAGGCCAAAGGCCGTGTGGAACGTGCTAACAGAACCCTTCAGGATCGTCTGATCAAGGAGATGCACCTGAAATGTATCTGTTCGATTGAGCAAGCTAATGCCTGGCTACCCTGCTTCATTGAGCAGTTCAATCAGAAGTTCGCCAAGCTGGCTTTTAATCCTAAGAATCCACATCGGCCTATCACTGAAACAGCCGAAGAATTAGATGATATTTTTACTTGGCGTGAACCCCGCAGAGTCACGAATAGCCTGACGATTACTTATGATAAATGCGTATATCTCCTGGAAAACACCGAAGAAAATCAAAAGCGTTGAATCAAAGCAATACGCTCTTTTGTATCTGAATTTCCACGTTTATTGAGCAATGTCCAAACAATAGGTATCGCTATTCCACGATAGACGATGGCTAACATCAAGATATTGATGTCTCGTTTTCCCCATTTCCAGTTGGTTCTATCCAAAGTTAATTGGACTTTATCGAATGAAAATATATTGAAAATTGGTGGTGTTTCAAAAAGTATGCTGACATTAAATGAAGCCATTATTGATGTAAAAAAGGTTAAGTCGAAAGCTTTAAAATGGTTTTCAATCTTTTTTGAAAAATTACGATTCCTTCTAAAACCGCGCCTAATTCGATGCCTTATTTTGCAATTATTACCTTCAATGCCTACAGTAAAAAATTTACCAATACTTTGCTTGCAGTTTTTAAAAGCAGTTATGAAACTGTCCCAATGATCACTTGCAATTCGGGTGTAGTGAATACCTAATTGTTTAAGCTTTGTCTTCAATCGTTGAACTGTAGCTAAGTCTCTTTTACCCCAAACATAAGCAACAATCTCACCTGTTTCTCGATGGAAGGCGTAAATAAGCCATTGTTTATTATTCTTATTTCCCACAAAAGTCCAAAACTCATCAACTTCAAGAGACTCATAATGACTTTGTTTAGGCTGAATTTGGTAGGTCGATTCGGTTAAAGTACGTAAAACTTTACCGATACTGATTCGCTCAACTTCAGCGATATCTCGTATACCACTACCTCTGACCATCAACTGTAATATTTTTCGAGTAATGCCTGAATTACATCCTAGATAGCTCAGAGCATGGTCGCCAATAAACTGACGTTTACAGTCTTTACACTGATAGTTTTGTTTCCCATCTACTTTGATGCCATTTTTCTTTATACTGTCACTGAGGCAGGTTGGACATTTGATTTCTAGAGTTATTCGCATTTCTCTATTTTATTAAAATTCAACCTGCTTTGTTTCAGCATACTTTTTGAAACACCACCTGAAAATTAACTGAGAAATTTGACGATAATCGAAATACTGATCTGCAAAGAAACGTTGTACACGTCGATAAAATGATTGTGGTAAGCACGTGATGGGTAAGGCTTTAGATGCAGAAGAAAGGTTACATGTCTGTTTTACAATTAATGCCAGCATAATCAGTGTAAAACATTTTAGATGTGACTTGTTCCACTTTAGATATTTGTTTAAGATGAGATGTAACTCATTGAAATGAGTCATCATATTCGTCGTCAGAAAACAAGTATTATGCCATTATTTCAATGAGTTATCTTTTTTTGTCATGTACAAAGATAAATTTACTCAATTAAAAAAATAGTGTAGCAAGTTGCTACACTATTTTTTACTTTATTTCTCTAACATTCGTTTTAGGAAAGTTTCTAATTCTTGTAAATTTTGATCATCAAATTGTCCGATTTTTAAAGATACCTTTAATGTATTATGGTCAAATTTGATATTACCAGCAACTTTCCCACCATATTCAATTTTATGTACAATTGAGGTTTGAATAACTTCTTTGGTTTCTCTTGACTTAAAGATTTTTTCAGCTAGTGATGCCAATTTTGTCTGTTCAACTTCTTTGTTAAGCAATTTTGACCATGCTTCGAATAATGCTGCTTTAGCATATTCATGGTTTTCTTCATGATCTGATAGAAACTTTTTCACTGCTGTAGCAGCGGTCCTTGCTAATAATGACGGTTGTTTTTCCAAATCTTCAATCAACTCTCCAGGTAATTTTTCAAAAGATAAATATTTATACATATCTTCACGATTCATACCTAATGACTTTGCTAACTTCTGCTTATTTTTTTTTAATTCTTCATCCAAAGAAGTTAATCCAACATATATTTCATAATCTGTCAGATCTTCTCGCTTTAAATTTTCAGCTAATGTTAATAAAGCAACTTCTTCATCTGATGCATCAATAATGATTACTTCAATGGTGTTCTTATTGAGAAATTGGTGGGCTTTCAATCGTCTTTCACCAGCAATCAACTCATATTTATCATTTATTCTACGAACTGCAATTGGTTGTAATAGTCCAATTTCCTCAATTGATGCTGCTAAATCTTCAATATCTTGTTGATTAAAGAGTTTTCGAGGCTGGTTAGGGCTAGCCTGAATATCTGTAATTTGTACATTACGTCTTAGCTCTTTGACATCGTTAATATGCTCTTTTTGGGCATGTTGATGCTTTTGAGTATTTTGCTGAAGACGTTTAGCCAATAGCTCTTTATTACTTACCATAGTATTTCCAGAATTATATTATCCGACACGCCGAACAATTTCTTGTGCTAAAGTTTCAAAAGCTTTTCGAACTTTTGAGTTTTTATCAACAGATAATAAAGGTTGTTGCAAAATTGCAGCTTGATTAACCTTAGTGCTCATTGGAATTGTGGTATGCAATAATTCTCCAACTTGATTAAATGCTTCATCTTTTATTAATTTACATACATTCTGACGCTCATCATGTTTAATTAATAAAGCACCTAAGAGTTCTAATTCAGGGTTAACTCTTCTAATTTTACTTAAATGATTAATTAAATCAGTAACCCCATAGAGACCGTATTGTGAACCAGATTCAATTGGAACAATAACATGTGTCGAAGCGGCTAAAGCATTGCTGGTTAGTAATTTTAAGCTCGGAGGACAATCAATAAGAATGTAGTCATATAATCCTTCTAGAATTTCCAATTTATTTGAAAGTTCCTCGGATGGTCTTGGTGCATCATCTTTCAATTGATCTTCAGTTTTACCAAGAGTTAATGAGCCATATATTAAGGAAACATTTTTAAATTTTGTTTCTTCTTCTAATGCTTCCGATAATAGACTTATATCACCAATAAGTAATTCAGCTGATGTAGTTTCAACTTCGCTAGGGTGTCTTAATCCTATATGTAAACTTGCATTTGCTTGTGGATCTAGATCAATTACTAAGACTTTATTTCCTAATTCGGCAAGTTCTGAAGCGAGATGTACTACAGTAGTTGTTTTCCCGCAACCACCTTTATGATTAGCTACAGCAATGATTTTAGTTGACATATTTGTCTTAAGGAATTTACTTTGATTTCATTTAATATAAAGATATTTGTAGCAACTTGCTACAGTTCCTTTGTCATATTTTTATCTTTTAAATTCAGAAGATGTAGCAAAAACATTTCTTAACTTTTTTTAAAAATATAGCTAGCTAATTTTAATTAGTATTAATTAATATTAATTAGTTAATTATAATTAGACAGATTTTATTTGTTTAAAAACAAATATATAGAGTTTTTAAAGTGGAAGGCGTGTCACTAATAAGTGGAAAGCCTGTCATTGATAAGTGGAAGGCCTGTCACTGATAAGTGGAAGGTTTGTCACTAATAAGTGGAAGGTCTGTCACCGATAAGTGGAAGGTTTGTCACTATGGTGGAAGACTTGTCATTGTTATTTATTTTAACGTGGATTTTTTAGTTTAAAATAATATAATTCAATTACTTATAATGTTGATAAGTTTGTTTTTCTTAAAATAAAGGTGGAAGACTTGTCATTAGATGTTTTTTATTCTGTGGATAAACTATTTGTATAAAATTTAATTGATAACATGATGTTTGATAGTCAAGAATACCGGAATGGTGGAATGTTTGTCACTTTAATAGTGGAATATGTGTTTATTAATTCCACTTTAGTGGTGTTGTAGGCTATTTCTACTTTCAAATTGATTGCTTTAGCGGCACGGATGAATAATCAAAGGTGGAAGAATTGTCACTTAAAAGTGTTTAATTTCATATTTATTCCACCATAAGGCTGAATAGTATCAAAATTGCACTTTAATAGTGACACTTCTTCCACTCTTAAGGTGTTTGATGGGCATAAACTGAGTTAATTTAATGTAAGCAAGAGAAAATAGTGAGCAGTTTGCATCTTCTTCCACTTTTGTGTATAACATGTAGAAAATATTTTAATCTTTCCACTTATGAGCAATCACAACGAACCAGAAGAATTAGAACATCTACCTTATTGTATTGGTAATATTCGACATAATGGAGTAGTCAGCACTAGTAACCGTCTGATTAGACCAATTGAATTATCATCTAATGAGTATAAAGCTCTACTTTATGCAATGGCTGTTGCGAATTATGGTGAGAAGAATAATCAAGATCGTGAAATTACAGAGCAAACTTATATTTATTTGCATAAAGATGATTTAGGCGAACTATTAGGATTAGATAAAAAGAATTCCATTAATGTTGCTATTGATCGTATTTATAAAGAATTATCATCACGAGTAGCTCATTTTGTAATTGAAGAGCCCGTGGATGATAATAAGCGTAAAGTTAAAAAAGTACACTCAGTAGTACCAATTATTCGTGAACTCCGTTGGGAAGATGATGCTAAAAATGCTTTGCAGATACGTTTCACCAGTGAAGTACTTCCATATTTTACTCGTTTAGCAAATGGAAATTTTACGACCTATCAATTGAAAGATTTATTTGCTTTGGACTCTGTAACTAGTATGAGTTTGTATTCATACTTTATCAAAAATGAATTTAAGTATGCTAATCAAGATTCTTATGAGGTTGAACTTTCACTTGAGAATATCAAAGCACTAATTGATATTGGGGAGAAAAAATACGATCGTTGGGTTGATTTTAGACGATACGTTTTAGACAAAATTATTGAAGAAATTAATGAAAGGACTAGTCTTCAATTAGAGTACGATACCATCAAGAAAGGTCGACCTATTGTTGGAGTTCGATTTAAAATTCTTAATAGGCATGCCACTGAAGCTGTTGTATCTAATGCTAATGATAAGACTCAAATCTATTTAGATGTCAATTTTGATGATAATGCGCTTGTTAAAGAATTAGGTGCGAAGTTCGATATGACCGTAAGGTCTTGGTACATCTATGCAAACGACCCAAATTATAAACAGTTTAGTAAGTGGTTTAAGACAGAAGGGTGCTTAACTGAATCTCAAGCAAATGTGATAGTGAATGATATTATGTTCCAAATGGATTTTGCTGTCGCTGGCAGTTCAATGAGTGAATTTAAGAAAGAAATGAAATATAAATTAAAAAATAATCCAAATTTTGTAAAAGAAAATAGAAAACGATTGAATGAAATATTTGGAAAAGACGTTATATGACTGTGTAGCAACTTGCTACACTTTTTACTAGTAAATATTGATGACCTATAAGTTAGATTTTTTAGAAGAAGCATTAGCAGAATGGAACAAGCTGAATCCAAGTATTAAGCAGCCATTGAAGAGGAAGTTGATCAAGGTTTTGGAGAATCCTCGCATTCCCAAAAAAGGTGAGTTTCAGCAACATACTCATCTTATTTAGTAACGACAGCAAGTTTCCTGTCCAAGCTGAACCAAGTAAGAGTAAAGGTGGAGGCAATCCAAGTATCTCTGATCAATACAAAACCAATCTTTCAAGATTCAAGTACTACGATAAGTTCGGTATCTCAAAGATATACGACAAGTAATGTCATCTACATGCTTACGCATGCACAGATAATTGGTTACTATTCCCTTACTAAAACTAGATAAGCTATTCATTGCAGGTTGATTTTATGGCTCGTGCTCCAAAGCAAACCAAACAAGAACCCTTAGAAGTCGTTCTGTGGAAAACAGCAGACAAACTTCGTAAGAACATTGACGCTGCAGAGTACAAGCATGTTGTTCTTGGTTTGATCTTCCTCAAATACATCAGCGACACATTCGAAGCTCACTACAACTTACTCGTAGAAGGTGAGGGAGAGTTTGCCGGAGCTGACCCAGAAGACCGTGATGAATACACTGCATACAACGTTTTTTTTGTTCCAGAGAATGCACGTTGGTCATTCCTGTTAAACCAAGCAAAACAACCTAACATTGGCAAGTTAGTCGATGAAGCAATGGAAGCTATTGAGAATGACAACCCTCAGCTCAAAGGCGTACTTCCTAAGGTCTATGCACGTCAGAATCTCGATCCTACGAGCTTAGGAGAGCTGATTGACCTGATTGGTAACATTGCACTAGGCGATGCGAAATCTCGCTCTGCCGACGTGCTAGGGCATGTATTCGAGTACTTCCTTGGTGAGTTCGCTTTAGCTGAAGGCAAGCAAGGCGGGCAGTTCTACACGCCTAAATCCATTGTGAGCCTATTGGTTGAAATGTTGGAGCCATACAAAGGACGTGTATTCGATCCTTGCTGTGGTTCAGGGGGTATGTTTGTTCAGTCTGAGAAGTTTGTAGAGTCTCATCAAGGCTTAGTCGATGACATCTCGATCTATGGACAAGAGAGTAACCAAACCACTTGGCGACTCGCTAAGATGAACTTAGCCATTCGTGGCATCAACTCAGAGCATGTGAAGTGGAACTCTGAGGGTTCATTCCTCAACGATGCACACAAAGACCTAAAAGCGGATTACATCATTGCTAATCCACCATTCAACGTCTCTGACTGGAGTGGTGACTTACTTAAAGAAGATGCTCGTTGGTCATTGGGTGTACCACCTGCAGGTAATGCCAACTTCGCATGGATGCAACACTTCTTGTATCACATGAGTCCTAAAGGTCAGGCAGGTGTAGTCCTTGCGAAAGGTGCTTTAACCTCTAAAACCAGTGGTGAAGGTGAGATTCGTAAAGCCTTGGTTTCAGAAGCCAATGTCATTGACTGTATTGTGAACCTACCTGCAAAGCTGTTTCTGAATACCCAGATTCCTGCTGCTCTATGGTTTATGCGTCGTGACCGTGTTGGTTCAACCAAGTACAAAGACCGTAGCAATGAGATTCTGTTCATTGATGCTCGTAACTTAGGTCATCTGATTAACCGCAGAACCAAGGTGTTGTCGGATGAAGACATCAAGTTGATTACTGACACTTACCACAATTGGCGTAACAAAGACGGTGAGTACGAAGACGTTGCAGGCTTCTGTGCATCTGTACCGCTTGAGAAAGTGGCAGAGCTTGATTATGTACTCACCCCAGGTCGTTATGTTGGTTTAGCTGATGACGAAGATGAATTTGACTTTAAGGAACGCTTCACTAGCCTTAAGGCAGAGTTTGAAGCACAGCTTGTAGAGGAAGCGAAGTTGAACCAAGCTATTGCTGAGAACTTGGCAAAGGTGATTGTATGAGCGATTGGAAACAATGTTTGTTGGGCTCGATTGCAGAAGTGCAAACAGGTCCTTTTGGTAGCCAACTTAAGAATGAGCAATACATTACAGGAGGTACACCTGTAATTACTGTTGAGCACATTAATGCTTTTCGGATACAAAACATTGATTATCCTTCAGTTACTGAGGATGATAGACAACGCTTAGCAAGGTATTCTCTAAATGCAGGTGACATCGTCTTTACACGTGTGGGATCAGTTGATCTGAGTGCATATGTAAAACCCGAGAATCAAGGTTGGCTCTTCTCTTCTCGAATGCTGAGAGTACGCGTATCTACAGTAGAGGTTGACTCTCTTTTCTTGAGCTATTTTTTTAGGCAAGAAAAATTTAGAGAATACATTTTGAATATTGCTGTTGGTGCAACAATGCCATCTATCAATACGCAAATTCTTAAAGATATCCCTATTTCATATCCACCTCTCCCTGAACAAAAAGCCATAGCCTCAGTCCTTTCATCATTGGATGATAAGATTGACTTATTACATCGTCAGAACAAAACCTTGGAAGCCATGGCTGAAACACTGTTTCGTCAGTGGTTTATTGAGGAAGCGAAAGAGGATTGGGAAGTAACTCCTTTAAGTCGTATTTTTGACTTTTTAGAGGGTCCAGGGATTAGAAATTGGCAATATGTAGAGAATGGAGTGAACTTCATTAACATTCGTCTGATCGATGTGGGAGAGGTGAACGTAAATAGTGCTAATAAGATTTCTGAGGAAGAAGCATTCGGAAAGTATAAGCACTTCATGCTTGAAGAAGGTGATTTAATAGTCTCAACATCTGGAACCCTAGGAAAGAGTGCGATCATTAGAAAGTATCACCTACCTCTATGTCTCAATACTAGCGTCATACGTTTTCGCCCTAAGCAAGATATATACAGAGAATTTATGTACTCTTACTTAAAGTCAAGAGTTTTTCTTGAAGAGCTTGAGACCACTGCTAGTGGAAGTGTACAACTTAATTTTGGACCTACACATCTTAAGAAGATTGATATTAGATTACCTCCAACAGAGCTTATAATGTCTTATCACACAATAACTTCGGAAGTGTTCAATAAGATCAACTCAAATTTCGAACAAATCCAAACATTAGAAAAACTCCGCGACACCCTGCTTCCCAAACTGATGAGTGGTGAAGTACGCGTGCAATTTAAACAAGAATCAGCAGCTTAATTTTTGAGGTGAAGCCTATTGTGGCTTCACCTTTTTTACATCCAGGGGTAAACATGAACAAGAAGCTAATAGGGGCTTTAATTGCAATCGTAGTCGTGATCTGTGGCTATTTGTATGCTTCGCCATATCTCGCCATCAATAACATTAAGAAAGCAGCAGAAGCAGGTGATACTGAAAAGCTATCAACCTACATTGATTATCCAAGCGTTCGAGAAAGCTTTAAATCTCAGGTGAAAGCCAGTGTTATGAAGGACATGGCGAATAGCAATAGTGATGGTTGGGAAGCATTAGGTGAAATGTTGGCTGTTGCTATGGTGGATAAAGTCGTTGATGCCATGGTGACACCTGAGGGTGTAACACTCATGCTTCAAGGTAAGGATATTCGTGATGCAATTAAGCAAGATTTGGCAACTGAAGATGTCAAGCAAGAACAGAATGTAAAGTTTGAGTCGAGTACTCGATATTTAACTATTAATGATTTTGAGTTAACGCTTAAGCGATTGGATACAGACAAGAAGCTGAAAGTCATTATGCATCGTAATGGCTTAAGTTGGAAGGTAACCAAATTAGCTTTAGACCTAGATCAGAATTCAGTCGCTTTGGATCAAGAATCTAATCTTCAAGATACATCAAGCGAACAAGTACTTGAGGCAAAAGTACAAGATCGACCAACAATATCTCAAACGGTCTTTAATCACTCTGGTGCTCAAGTCGGTAAAGTCATGGAATTTTGCTATCGTGATCCATGTTCTGTTGCACAGGTCAAAGGATTTGAAATATTAAGCCAAACTCCAAATGACGTAGATATCGAATTGACCTTGTTGGGTGGAAGCAAAGGGTGGGAGGATGAGTCTACTGAGTGGAATGATGCTACTCATACAATCCAAATTACTTGCTCTATTGAGAAGCCGACAGTTCGTATGGAAGGACAAGTGACAGTAGTTCCATTGAACAAAGATCTAGGTGTACCAGGCGTTTTGATGTCGGATGCTGAAATTTATGCTCATGCGTGTCATGGCGATTTCAATGGAACACTAGAAGAAATGACAACGAATTACGGCTACAACGTACATACTGAATAAAGAAGAAGTGAGCAAGGGGGGGAGGATAGTGACTAAGATGACTGAATCAGACATTGAGCTGATGGCGATAGAGCAACTAGAGGGAATGGGTTATACCTATGTGTATGGACCAGAAATTGAATCCAAAGGAAATAACCCTCTACGAAGCTATAAGCAGGTCATCCTAGAAGCCAAGGTACTTGAAGCATTACAACGTCTGAATCCTCATTTGAGCGAAGACAAATGCATTGAAGCACTGAAGCAAGTCACCAATCTGCACTCCCCGGATATGCTCAGCAACAACCAGGCATTCCACCGCTTACTTACTGAAGGCATCAACATTGAAGTGAGCAAGGATGGTAACACCCAAGGTGAATATGCTTGGCTTGTTGACTTCAATAATCCAAGCAATAACCAATTCCTTGTCGTAAACCAAGTCACCATCAAAGAAGATCGTTGGACAAGACGACCTGACATTATCATCTATGTGAATGGCTTACCTTTAGTGGTCATTGAGCTTAAAAATGCCACAGACGAGAATGCCACTATAGAAGGCGCATATAAGCAGATACAGACCTACCAAAGCCAAATCCCTAGTCTGTTTACCTACAATGCCTTCAACGTCATCTCTGATGGTTTAGAGGCGAAAGCAGGCACTGTATCAGCAGACCTGAGTCGTTACATGGCATGGAAGACCAGTAATGGTCAAACCAAAGCCAAAAGTACTCAAGCACAGCTTGAAGTCTTGCTACATGGTTTGCTCAATCCAGTCACATTACTCGACATGATCAGACACTTCATTGTATTTGAATCCAGCAAACAAGAAGATGCCAATGGTTTGATCACCATCAAAACTATTAAGAAGATGGCTGCTTACCACCAGTACTATGCAGTGAATGCAGCAGTCCTCTCTACTATTCGTGCATCTGCAGTAAACTCGGACTCGAAGTCTGCAGAAGTCGCAATGCAGCAGCAAGGCAGAAGCAAACTGGAACTGGTTCAACAGCAGGCAGTAGGTGACAAAAAGGCAGGTGTAGTATGGCATACCCAAGGTTCGGGTAAATCTCTGTCTATGGTCTTCTACACAGGCAAGATTGTCTTGGCTTTGGATAACCCAACAGTGGTCGTGATCACAGACCGGAACGATCTGGATGACCAACTGTTTGGAACCTTTGCTGCATCCAGCCAATTACTGCGCCAGACACCAAAGCAAGCAGAGAATCGAGAAGAACTCAAAGAGCTACTCAAGGTTGGTTCAGGTGGGGTGATCTTCACCACTATCCAGAAGTTCCAACCTGATGATGGTGGCAGTGTCTATGAGCAACTCTCAGACCGAACCAATATTGTCGTAATAGCAGACGAAGCACATCGTTCGCAGTATGGCTTCAATGCAAAAGAGGTCGATGTCAAAGATGATGATGGTAAGGTGGTAGGTAAACGTACAGTCTATGGTTTTGCCAAGTACATGCGTGATGCTTTACCGAATGCCACTTATCTTGGCTTCACTGGTACACCAATTGAGAAAACGGATGTCAACACACCTGCAGTGTTTGGTAACTATGTCGACATCTATGACATCTCGCAAGCTGTTGAAGATGGTGCAACGGTTCGGATCTTCTATGAAAGCCGACTTGCTAAGATTGCCATCAGTGAGGAAGGCAAAGAGCTGATTGAAGACTTCGACGAACAGTTCAGTGAAGACGACTTAAACCAAACACAAAAAGAGCGTGCGAAGTGGGCAAGGGTCGAAGGACTGATCGGCAGTAAAGAGCGTATCAAGGCGATTGCCAAAGACATCGTAGAACACTTTGAACAACGTCTGAAAGCTAATGCAAACCAAGGTAAAGGCATGATCGTCAGCATGTCCCGCAGGATTGCTGTCGACCTCTACAACGAAATTGTAGCGATCAAACCAGAATGGCATAGCGATGATCTAAACGATGGTGTGATCAAGGTGGTGATGACCTCATCTGCTTCTGATGGTAAGGAGATTGCTAAACACCATACGACCAAGCAACAACGCCAAATCCTGGCCAATCGTATGAAGGACAATGATGACAAGCTGAAACTGGTGATTGTTCGTGATATGTGGCTGACTGGCTTCGATGCACCGAGTATGCACACGCTATACATCGACAAGCCAATGAAAGGCCATAACCTCATGCAAGCGATTGCACGAGTGAACCGAGTCTACAAAGACAAGATTGGTGGCTTAGTTGTCGATTACCTTGGTATCGCATCTGACCTGAAAGAAGCACTTTCATTTTACTCTGAAGCAGGTGGTAAGGGTGATCCTGCACTGGTTCAAGACGAAGCTGCAACCATTCTACAAGAGAAGCTCGAAGTGATTGATGGCATCATGCATGGCTTCAATTACCAAGAATACTTCACAGCCAATACTTCTCGTAAGCTCAATATTATCCTTGAAGCAGAAGAACACATCTTAGGTGTAGACCAAGGAGAAGGTAAGACTCGCTTCCTGACAGCAGTTGCAGCGATGTCACAGGCGTTTGCTTTAGCGGTGCCTCATCCTCATGCGATGGAAGCAGCACCAGTGGTTGCCTTCTTCCAAGCAGTGAAAGCGCGACTTGCGAAGTTCAGTGATGGCTCAGGCAACGTCTCAGGCATGAGTAATGCTGAGCTTGAAGCCAAAGTGAAGCAAACCATTGACCAAGCACTTGTTACTGAACAAGTGGTCGACATCTTCGATGCAGCAGGAATCCAGAAGCCAGACATCTCAATTCTCTCAGATGAGTTTTTGCAGGAGATGAAAGGCTATCAGCATAAGAACATTGCACTTGAAACATTGAAGAAGCTCCTTGGTGATGAGATCAAGGTAAGAGAACAGCGCAGTGTCACCCAAGGTAAAAAGCTCATGGATATGCTGAGTTCTGCAATCAAGGGCTATCAGAACAAGGTACTGACTGCAGCCGAAGTGATTGATGAACTCATCAAGTTGGCTAAAGCCATCCAAGAATCAGACAAGCTGGCAGAAGAACTCAACCTGACTGAATACGAATATGCGTTCTACTCAGCAGTCGCAGACAATGACAGTGCTAGAGAGTTGATGCAAAAGGATATTCTTAGAGAGCTTGCAGTTGTCCTCACAGACTCGATTCGTAAGAATGTAACCTTGGATTGGACTGTTAAGGAATCTGCGAGAGCGAAACTCAGAGTCATCGTGAAACGCTTGCTGAAGAAGTACGGTTATCCACCTGATATGGCTTTACTGGCGACAGAGACTGTCTTGGAACAAGCAGAGCAATTGGCTGAAGAATTAGGAACGGCAGCTTAGTTGTCACCACTAAATTACAACTAAAACACAACAAGGGGGCAGTTTTAAATGTCATTAGAGGGTCATTTTTACACTGCCGCTAACAAGCTTTTAGATCAGGATAAACTGGTTGAAAATTTCATATCTGGAGCAGATAAAAGAGTTAAGAATCTAGAAGTTTCACAAAAGAAATTCGTTCGTTGTCCCTTTTCTTTAAACCAAGAATTAATAACACTAAATATAAAAAAAATGGAAGAATAATTTACTAAGTTATTGTTTTTAAGTTGATCCTTGTTTTATATGGGGGTGATAATAACTTCTGATTACTAGTTTTTACCTTAAATATACCGATTGAAAGATTCATTTAAAGGCTATGAATACATGAGTTTTACAGTTTGGCTAGGTCAGCATGAGTACTTTTCACAAGATTTAAGATCGACCATGAACGTGATTAAGTTATAGGGGATTGATGAAATAGTTTTTATGAATTTCTGGCTTTCTGGGCTGATTTTATCAAATTCATGTCTATGCAAAATTGCGACATATTTCTCGTGCTGGTAGTTATCCAGAGTTTGGTCTGCATCTATCCATAGTGCAGACCTTTTTTTGGTGACAGTTTTTTCTTAGTGATTTTCGATCTGGATGTAGTGATTTCACGTTTGCAGAATATATCTTGGCGGTGATCCATCTAATATTCGTGATTATAAAGAGAGCTAATTCACAGGTTCTACAGATTATGTAGCGACTAACTATATCAAAGTCTATTTGCAGTTGATGGTTGGCGCTTAGTTTATATTTACGCTTAGGTTTCAGTTAAAAAATCAATATTCTGTTGAATCCGTGATTGAATCATCTGTAGGGTAGATTCTCGAATTTGATGGGGATACAGGCGCTGCGCAATTTGACTAAATTGAAGTGCAATTTCACGCATGGTCAAGATGATCTCATCGACTTCTAGAGTAGTCAGATTAGCTTCTGAAGTACCGAGTTTATGTATGTCATTTCGGGAAATATTGAGCGCTTCTCCCATAATGTCCATTTGATGATAACCACCTGGACCCTCGCAGAAGGTCACATCATAGGCTGGAGCCAATTTCCATTGACCATTTTTCTCCATGAGAAATGAAAAGTTCTTAGTATGGTCATCCCGATTATTGAAAAGCACATTAAACACAGCACGTTTAAAAGCATGCAATCTTTCTCGTACATCTTGCGTACACATCAAGGTTGCCCGGAGAAAATTGCGATAGTCTAGGCTACCTGGAACTTTATAGTCTGCTCCTGTATATGCAGCCAAACTCTGCATTGGAATCCGCATACCATTTTGACGATCGAATCGTTTAGAAGCAAAAGCCGTTAAACCATTGGGCAAATTAAAGAAATGGGTATCTGGAGTCTCAATTGCACAAAGTCGCAAACATTCTGCATAGACGGCTTCAATGGCGCAGACTTCAGGATGCTCTTGCTGAGCAGGGAACTTAATCAGCCAGGCTTCATGTTGATCAGAATCTTGAGTCGAAAACTCTAAATTGACAGGATCTCGGTAAACCAACGCTTTTGGTCTGGCACCTTGAGGGGAGCCACCCATGACCAATAAATGCTGTAGAAATTCACCACCTTCACCTTTGAGTACTTCTTGAACTTCCTGGGCCAGTTGTTGTAAAGGGATATTTTCTGAGGTTTGCATGTCAGCAACACAAGGTTCAAAGGAGAGGGCACCCATTGCGTGACTACTAATATAGGTCAGACGCTCCAATAACACTAAATATAAAAAAATTGGAAGAATAATTTATTAAATTATTGTTTTTATGTGGTTATTGGTGATGTTATGAATAATAATAACTTTTTTCTTGATGAATTTTACCTAAAAAAATTGATCAGATAATTTTCTTTAAATGTCATGCATACATAAATTTGACAGTTTGAAGGGATCGGTATGTGCATTTTTCACAAGGTTAAAGATCGACCATAAATGTGATAAACGGCAGAGGATCATTGAAAAATGAATGGATTTAAACACTACATGTATGCACGAAAAAAAGTATCGCTGCGGTTCTGCTGACAGGCTGTATTGAGCATTGAATGCAAATGATGTAGTAATTGTCTACAGGCTATAGGACCAGCATGAAGAAGAATGAAATGTAGTTGCCAATTTATAACCTTGGTTGAAAAGCATAGCATTGTTATTCGGAGAAGTGAGGTAAGCCATCCTTCTCTTATTCATTTAAAATGATTCTTACTCAACTGATCTCGACTCATGGGCTGGTTCCAATTAGACGGATAATAACTTCCATCCCCTATCTTTTTCTTACCACATTTCTTGCATTTAATCCCTTCTTTGGAGATTTGATTCAGCATCACTGTTGTCGGTTGAATCAAATCAATGACATAGTTCGTTGGTTCAGGAAAAGCAGAAGAGGCTGCTTTATTGCAAAAGAGAACATTCGGATCAAATGGATTGGATTGCACAAAAGCCATGATACAGCCACAGAGTAATTCACCTGCATGTAATCTGTAACATCCATTCAGGTCATCAGACGAAGATTAATCTGAAATTTAAGCACTAAACGCCATAAATCTATGTATGGGCAGACTTTTTTGAGACATATGTTGATAAACATGCGGCAAGTTACATTGCTTAAAAGTCTATCTAAGTTAACGATCTATTCAATTCTGGATAAGTAATCTGAATATTACGATCCTAAATTACCCGAAGAGTATTAAGATTTCTAAGAATCGTGATTGTTGGTTTATTTGGGAAATTAATCAGTGGATTGAAGCAAAGATGATGGCTCATTAAGGATTGTGGGCTTCGACTACTTAAATTTTAGGTATTTTGAATAAAGCATATTTCAAAAATCTTAATTAATGGATTTAAATTACCATAAAAACCTTCAATATTGGCTTGAATCCATTGTTGTTGAGAGTCAATGCGAGACCAATCAATACCATAACCACAATGAGCAATCAGATGCTCAAAGAAAATCCGTTGTGTACGTCCATTACCTTCACGGAATGGGTGTATGACATTAAGCTCACAATACAAGTCGGCAAGTTGAGGAATCAGTTGTTGTGGTGCTAAGCCTTGAAAGTATTTTTTTTCTTGAAGCGTTTTGAGTAGTTTATTGGTTTCAATTTCAATACGGGAAAAATTACAAAAACGGGTGTCACCTTTGGAAATATCGATTTGTCTTAACTTTCCTGCCCAGTCGTATAAGTCGCCAAAGAGCTGCGCATGAATTGATTTTAAGTATTGTAAGTCGTAAGGTGGTTCAGCATATTCAATTAAGTTACTTGCCAATCCAGACAGTTCTAGTTCAGCTTGTTCTAAAATTTGTTCATCATGAATATTGAGTTTGTTCTTTAGGATATTTGTGCCAGGGTAACAATACAGGCTGTCACCCATTTCCCCATATTTATCCATACATGCACCTGACTAAGTTTCGGGTTGCGAATACTTCTTATATTTTTGCAAGATTTCAGCTTTACTTTGTTGAGTTGTTTGAGCTGTCGTTGTAATGCCTTCAAGCTTTAGGCTGGCTTGATAGTTTTGCGCACGTGTCGCTTGAATATATTTTTTTTTCTGTTCAGTGGTTCTGAGCATTTCGAAACTCCATTGATGCTACACGTGAAGTAAGTATAGCAGAGAATCTTTTTGATCAATGCTGCATACACAGCATTTCAAAATGTAATACAACGGTATTGTTTCATGTAATAACAGAAAACTAAAAAAAAGTGGAAGAATTTTTAAAATTTAGACCACCCATGATAAGTAAACCATATGTATTTGTTGATAATTGTAATTTTGAGAAAATTTAGTTGATAAATTAAATGAATTTTAATATACAAAGATATGCTCATTTTTTATATCGATAAAAATGTTAAAATTTGACTATTTAGTAAAAAATATAGAGATATTTATGGGGCAATTTATCATGCCCTTTTGCTTTGATCGGCCAGATATTCAGATTGAGATGGTGAAAATCAATTCAGAATTATTGAAAATCAAAAAGATTAAACAGAGTCAGAAAGTCGTAGTACAAGCAAAGTTCAAAGTAATCTACGTCAAAATTTGGCAAAAAATTTTGCTATTGATGCAAACGGAGCGAGGATTACGTGTGCATTCTAATTATGTTGCAATCATACAGTTGATACAAAATCTGGATTATTTTATCGAAAAATCACAGCAACATTCATGCTTTGAGAGAAAAGCCCAAAAAGAGTTAGATGCAAAATTTTTTGCTCGATTTTTTAAGCTGACAAAAAATTCAATAAAAGATCAACTCATACCAAATTGTGCGGATTTAAATGAATTTTACACATACAACTCGATAAAAATTTAATTGAAAATGAATATGCAAATGACTGAACGAGAAAAGCGATTTTTAGAGTTAGCAGAAGAATTTCAACAAGATTATTGTCTGCTACGTGATGAAGTTGTGAATACACAATTTCTCGATCTATCAGATGATTTGTATGAAAAAGTTCATGCGCTATATGAGAAGGCGCAACAGATATACGGCTATATATCTAGTACGAGGCAAATTGGTAATTATTATTTGCTAGCTTGTTTAAGTTATTTTGCATCTCCTGATACTAGTAATACGCAAAATTTAACGTCTCAACGTTATCTGATTCTGCAAGCAAGTTTTTTAACTTATCGACATTACCAAGATTTTTCAAAAATTCCTAAAGGTGAGAATAAGAAAAAACAGGTCTGTGATCTCTTGCGTTATGTATCACGATATGTGCTGCATTCTAGTAATGCTGAATTATTTGAAGAATGCAGTAAGCTATTAAATCGTTATGTCATGTACGAACGTAGCTTGAAAAACGAGGATCGTAATCAACTTTTTAATATTAATGATTTTCAAGAAATAAAAGTAATTGAATATTTATCGGCACTATTGATCATATTTATACGACTAGATGATCGTAGTGTTGTTCATCGTCAACGTAAGTCAAAAGAACGGAAAGCTTTACAATGGCCAACTAAAAACGAAGTCAGAATATTTCGTGAAATAAAATCAGGTAAGCAAGAAGATGTCGGATATAACGCAAAAATCAGTTTTCATGATGCCGCTCTTCACAAAGATGAAGATGGTGAAATTGAGCTTGCAGACGCTGAAGTAGAGTTATATTCAGAAGATGAAAAGACTAAACAATTTAATCATATAATTAGTGATTATGTTGCGCATTACACGCGTCATCGCCAACGCCGGCATGCTCCATTTATTACAAATCCTCATTATTTAGCGCCGGACGTACTGAAGCAAGTTGTATATGTACTAAGAGCCGAATTATTTGGAAACTGGAAAGATGCTGCAATAGCTGCTGCATGTTTATTATCACTGTTGACAGGATTATCACCCGTTGCACTGATGAATTTTAACGAGCTTATTCAAGATGGAATTTTGATCCAAAAAGGTTCACGAAAACGACGGGAATATTTACTCAATTTAGATTTAAAAATTTCAGAGCAGAAAATACAGCGTCTTAATCATGTGCGATGGAATGAAGAGATGTCGCATCAACTACATCTACCTGCGGCATGGTTTGACTACATCGAGCAAGGAGATAATCCATCTATATCTTCAGCTTATATTAATACCAAGCTTAAGAATTGGCTTGATAATCGGTTTGTAGGTTCGATCACTGTAGAAAAACTGCAGGCTCAATTATATTTTCATATATATTATGAAACATATAATGAATATCTTGCTCATGTAATTGCTGGGCGGGATAGTCAGCATCACATGCCTGGTATCTATTATGGCGGGCTACCGAAAACTCAACTCAGTAGCACATATCTAGCCTTTTTAGAAAAAGCACTTACACCACATTCCACACATTTTACTGAAGACACGGCTGAACTAAAAATATTGCAACAACAATTCAAAGTGCAATCTGCATTATCTATAGGAAGGATAGGGAGCCAACTGGCACTTGAACCCAATTTTGTGAAAGAGCAATTCCATATTTTACATAGACATTGTCACGAAAACATCCAAGAAGATAAGCACATTATTAATCAACTTAATGCATATGCGTGTTGGATGTGGCATATCAGTTTGTTGAGTTTGGCAAGTCGGCCTAAAAAAAACCTGTTGGGGAATTTGGATGATTATTGTGTTGAGCTCAAGCTTTTATATGTGAATGATAAGAAAAATAGTAAGGCAAGAAAGGATGGTCGCTTTATCCCATTATCTGATTTTTTCATAAAAACACTGCAAAATTACACTGCCTTTTTAGAACAAATTATTGAAGCGTACGGTTCATTTTTTAGACAAGTCTTTGCAAAGAAGAAGATAACTGTAAATGATCTTTTTGGTAAGGTCATTTTTAGTAAAGATATCTTGCCGATAACTGTCAAAGAATGGCAGAGCAGGAAAATTAAGTTAATCCCTTTATCGAGAAAATGGGTGAATTCATATATGCAAGGAGTCTTTCCAAAGAATATGTATTCGAATTGGTTACGTCATTTTGACATGAACTTTTTGATGCATGAGCAGCAAGAGGGTAAACCAGCATTAGCTTTTCACTTAATTCAGGCCCTGTATGGTCATGACCAACGTGACCGAGAGGCTTTTCATCCGCATTCTTCACTTATCCCGAATGTCTATGTACAGCAAGCCCGCCAGCAATTGCAAGATAATGTCAAATCTTTATCGATTAAACACTTAGAGCGAAAATAGTTGTATGCAAAAAATCAAAGAACTAATAAAACCACAACTAGATGATCTATTTGTTGATATTCATAAAATGGTGAAAAAGTCGCTAGATAGACAGCCTTCTCCACCTGAAGTATTGACGAAAGAAATGCAGCAAAAACTTGATCAGCAGATCGCTGAAAAATGGCATGACATTAAAGATAGTGTTGATTGTTTGAGTCAAAAGTTGAGCCGAGACGAACAATCAAAACTGATGCAATTTACTGAAGATGAATTTAATAAAAGAAGGAAGCAATTCAACCAGAATGTAGATAAAAAATCATACAGAATTAAGCTAAATCCACATACTAAACGGATCGTACTGCCTAGAAAAATTGAGAGTACAGAGTCACGGTTAGAACAGGGGCATCTACATATCCATGTACTTAAGGAATTAAGGCAGTATTGGCAAGATTCATTTGAATATTGGAATGAACCAAAGTACTTATGGGGAAATTTATGCTTAAGTTTTATATATATTAGGACTTACGCATTGACGGATTCAAAAAAGTATTAAAATAGTTTATAAAGTATCTGTGATCAGACGAACTAAACATGCTTCTACAGCAACTTGTACATTACCCATTTATATGGGCTTTCTCATG